>CAYRAX010000034.1:0-19115 GCA_964422285.1 uncultured Chthonomonas sp. | reverse complement strand
ACTGGAAGAAACAGACTCTTCAATCCAATAATCGGTCTGTGCGGCGACAACATCCAAAAATGTACTAGGTGCAACTGTCCACTTGAGCGATGTGCTGCCAGTCGAAGCGTCATGAACATTTGCTTGTTGTGTTCCGAGGTTATGCACTCGGTATGAAAGACCCACAGTGAAGCTTAAGTGTAATCTTGCCCCCCCCGTAAGTTTGACAGGTGCGCCAACGGGGCTAGCGACGGGTTGGATATAGGTGCTTGGTAGCGACATTACTTTATTTCCTCTCCGATGACGCCGATCGCGCATCGTTCCATCCAACAGTATATAAGCATTTTGGTGAATTTTCAATCCTCTGACCGATTTTTTTGCAATCTCGTTTTTGACCAGCCCAGCTAAAGTACGTGATAATTTCAATGACAGCAATTTCGCCGCCAAAATTTCCCCTAGGCAGCAATATTTCTGATATCCTTTCCAATAGGTCGCACTGTGTGCGCTGAACTGAGGGAGGAATTCAAATATGAATCGCTTTAATCGTCTTATTCTCTTGAGCTTTGCTTGCATTGCGTCAAGCGCTCACGCTCAAGACATACGCTGGCTGGCTGCCTCCAACGGCGCGTGGAGCACCGCCGCCAGTTGGTTCAATAGTTTGGCGCCAGGAGCCGGCACGGCCACCAATGATGTGTACATCGACTACACACCATACGCTCTCACCGGCGGAGTCAACAATTTTACGACCACGCTGAACTATGCCGCGTCGGTGAAACGCCTTTTCTCGCGAGCAGCGTTCACCTTGCAAAGCAACAACCTGACTCTCGGAGCGGATGGCTCGATCATCTCCGGCACCTTTACGATGCAGGCGGGCGGCATCCTGGGTGGCAAGACCATTGCCTTTAATGGCCCAGTTGTTCTCGAAACCGGTAACGCCAAAACCATCGCGGGAATTATCACCACCACGAGCACGGCTACCCTCACTGGGGCCTACCTGCTTTTGACCAACTCGACGTTAAACATTGCCGGCACCAGCGCTTGGACCATCACCGGCGACTATCACCTCTACGATGGCGTGATCAACAATTCTGGCTCGATCACCAAGACAGGTGGCACGGGCACCGCCTACCTGAACATTAACAGCGGCGGCGGCACCAAGGGACTCAACAATGCTGGCACCATCGCTTCAAACGCTGGAACTTTGGAGCTAAGAGAAGGCGGCGCGCACACGGGAACGTTTAGCGCTTCTGCGGGCAATTTCCTCTTCTTTAATGGTGGCGCGCATACCTTCACTGGATCCACCATCAATGGCACGGGCGTGATCTTCGGCAATGGCGCGGCAAAGTACACCTGGTCTGGCACAAACACTCTCGTGAATTCACCCGAATTCCGCGACGGAATCTTTGCTGGAACTGGAACACTCACTGGCGGTACGTTGCGACTGACAAGCTCGTCAAAGGTGTTCCAAGATTCCTTGACGCGCGCTGGTGCTACATCGTTTGAAGCTGGCAGTTGCTACGCCTCAAACGCGACGTTTCATAACCAAGGTGTTTTCAGCATCAATGGTGACCTAGCTTGGTACGATGGCATTTTCGATAATACCGGCACCATACAGAAAACGGCTGGCGCAGGAACCGCTAGCTTGTGTAGCAACAGCAGCGGCGGCCCCCGTCAACTGAATAACTCCGGAACCGTCACGAGTTCGTCGGGCGTCCTCGCGCTTTATGGAAACGGCACCAGCACGGGCACCTACGCCAGCTCTGGCAGCGGATCAGTCCGCTTTTTGGAAGGTACGTGGAACATGAACGCTGGCACCACATTTGGCGCCGGCGATGTCGGAATTCAGGGAGCAACTTTCCTTTTGAATGCAAATATCGCTGCTCAGAACTTTGCATTTGTGAATGGCGTTCTGACCGGTACCGGCAACTTCACTACGAACGGCCTGATGACTTGGTCGAACGGCACCCTGACGGGAACGGGAACTTGGAACCCCAAAGGCGCGACCAATCTCATCACCGGATCTGCCAAGTCGTGCACAAGACCCATCACCAATGATGGAACTTTCAACTTCCAAGCGGGCCCGTTCTACCTCACCAATGGTTCGTTCACGAACAAGTCAATTTTTGACTTTCAAGGTGACGTGACCCTTTACGATGGAGCGTTCACGAACAATTTGGGCGCCACTGTGAAAAAGTCCAGCGGCCTCAATACTGCTTACATTGGCTACCCAAGCGGCGGCGGCACGACTAGCTTCAACAACGCTGGAACCGTGATCTCGAACTCGGGAACAATCCAAGTCCAAGCAGGCGGCACCCACACGGGATCATTTAGCGCGTTGGCCGGCGCCGACGTGCGATTCCCGGCCAACACCCAATCGTTCCAAGCTGGATCAACCGCGGGTAACAACTGCATCTTTAACGGATGCACCGCCACATTCACGGGCGCCGTTAACTTTGGCACGGTCAACTTTGATTCGGGCACGTTCAATGGCACCGGAACACTCTCTGGTGGTACGTTGACCATGCAAACGGGTTCATCCAAGGTGTTTGGTGGTTCGCTGACTCGAACTGGCACCACAAACTGGAGCCAAGGCCCCATCTACTTGACAAACGCCACCCTGAACAATCAGGGCAGCTTCAACATGATCGGTGACCTCGCGCTGTACGATGGCATTTTCAACAACTCCGGCACATTCGCCAAAACGGGTGGTGCCGGCATCGGATATGTCGCGCTGAACAGCGGCGGTGGCACTCGCCAATTCAACAATACAGGCACCGTGAACGTGACCAGTGGGCGGTTGCAGATCTATGGCGGTGGCACCCACACGGGCACCTTCACCACTTCGGGAACGGGCAAAATTCGCTTCCAAGATGGCCTGCACAACATCAACGCCGGAGCAGTATTTGGTGCTGGCGACAACGGGCTTGATGGTTCGGCGACGGTTACGATCAACTCAGCAACTAATGCGCAGAACTTTACGATTGAAGGCGGTACATTAAACGGAACAGGCAACCTGACCTGTAGCGGTCTGTTGGAGTTTGATGGCGGCACCGCGGCAGGCACCGGCCAATTGAACGCAAACGCTGGACTCGCCTTCCGACAAAGCGGCACGAAGACCTTGACCAAGGTCGTCAACGCAAGCGGCCCAAGCAGCTTCGAAGGCGGCAGCGTGCAAGCGGCCAACTCGACGTTCAATAACAACGGAACCTTTGACTACAAAGGAGATTTCGCCTATTACGACGGAATCTTCAACAACAAGTCGGCGTTGACAAAGTCGTCTGGAGCTGGTACGGCATATATGTGCTATCCAAGCGGCGGCGGCACCTCCCAATTCAACAACACGGGATCGGTCAACGTGCTCACCGGCTCGTTGGATATTCGCGGCAACGGTAGCCACAAGGGCTCATTCGCCGCGGTCGCTCCGGCGACGGTGGTGTTCCCTGCTGGAACACAAACGTTCCAAACAGGATGCACCTTCGGCAACGGTGTGACGTTCAATGGCGTCACTGCTACGTTCCAAGGATCACAAACCTTAACCGGTAATGTCTCTTGGACCGCTGGCCAATTTAAGGGCTCGGCATCCTTCGATGGCGGCAAGTTCCTTTGGAGCGGTTCGCGCGACTTGAAGAACGCACCAATCTTCAATTCAGACGTCGAGTGGTCTAGCGGTCAAGTTGCTGGCAACACGTCATCGCCCACGTTCAATGGTAACTTAGACTTGACCGGAGACACGACGTTCTACGACGGCTACATCACCAACAACGGAACGATTACTAAGTCTAACGGTACGGGTACAAGCTACTTCAGCTATCCAAATACCGGCGGCCTGCGTGGGTTCTTCAATGCGGGAACAGTCGAGGTCAAGAAAGGCACGATTCAAATCTCGAGCGGCTTTTCGAACTTCGATCCGTTTTCTGGTGTACTTACCGGCGGGCAAATCATCGTTCAAGATGGTTGCACGCTGCAATACACGAACAGCCATGGCGCGATCGTCGATAACCGCGCGCGAATCGTGCTGAACGGCGCAACTTCCGCGTTCCGACAAAACAACAACACCGAAGCGCTCCTGGGTTGTAAGTTCAACTATGGAAGCATCAGCGGCTTGTCGGCCAGGTCCATCACGGTCGCCACTCCGTTTGAAACCAGCGGCGACGTCACGATGGCCACGGGTGGAACGTTCACCGTTCCTGGCGCATCGGTCTTCAACCAGACCAACGGCAAAACCGTCATCGACGGAACCCTCGCAGCGGCAACTACCACCATCACCGGTGGCTTGTTTAGCGGCGCGGGAACGGTCAACGGCGTAGTGACGAACACGTCGGGCACCGTTGCTCCCGGCAACTTGGTTGGCCCGCTGACCATTGCCACTTCGTACACGCAGGGCGCGGCTGGCAAAATGCTCGCTCGCATCAACTCCGCTGCACCTGGCGACTTCGGCATGATCGCAACGGGTAATGCGACCCTAGCGGGAGCACTCGCCGTAACCGTTCTGCCCGGCGCCACCGTCACCACGGGACAAAAGTTCCGAATTCTGACCTGCACCGGCACGCGAACCGGCACCTTCTCGCCCGGACCAGACTCCTCTGCTTGGACAGTTACCTATAACACCAAGTACGTTGAGCTGACGGCCAAAAAGACCATCGTGGGCACGGCTTCGATTGCTGGAAACCTGACGCTCGGTCAATTCAAGGGCAACAACGTGGCGCAGCCGATCACGTTCGAACTCTGGAACGGCAACACGCTGGTCGAAACCCAAATCGTGTACGTCCAGCCAAGCGGCGACTTTGAGTTCTTTACGACTCAAACCGGCACGTTCGACATCAAAGCAAAGGCCAGCCACTGGTTGCGCCAATCGCAAAATGGTGTTGACGTTTCCAGCGGCGTCAGCGGCCTGAACTACAACCTGATCAACGGCGACGTCGACAACTCGAACGGCATCGGCACCGACGACTACTTGATCCTGAACTCATCGTTCGGATTGAACTTCGGTGACGCTGGCTACGACGCCCGAGCCGATCTCGATGGCGACTTCTCGGTCACGTCGGACGACTACTTGATCTTGAACGCGAACTTCGACTCGTTTGGCGACTAAGCCAGTGAAGTCAAGTTGAAACTCTTGCCGGGTCCACTTCGGACCCGGCAATTATTAGTTACAGTTGGACCGAAATATCGTCCGAGTTGTGATCCTCGCTATACTTCTTTCCGTGGCTGTCCACGTGGTCCATGCCGATTGACCAAATCCGCGCATGATCGCCGACGACTTCGTATTTCAGTGGGTTATTGCCAAATGGGTCGCGGCGTTGAACAGGAAGTTTGGCGGGCCATTTCGCCAAACGTTGCCGCTCATCCAGCACTTCCAGCGTCGCAAAACATACTTCGTAGCCCGCAGTTCGTCTAATATACGAGCGTCCGGCACCTGTAAAAGTTGGCGCAAGCATGTCGCCAAGCATGGTGCTAACATTGTCGGGCTCGGTCTCCGAATAAGTATCCAGCGCCGTTGCGCCCATGTACGCCGCAGGGTCACCATGCGTTTCGGTCAGATTTTTGCGTATCCGTCGGCACCAACGCAAAGCATTGGTCTTCCAAGCGGTGCGCACGATTGGAAATCGTGCCGCAAAAGCCACACAAGGATGGACGTAATCGCTGTTCTCTCCTGTGGCCAAGTCATCGGAAACATATCGGGAGTTACTCCAGCTGAAGTACATTTCTCCAATTATTGGTCGGGTCATGTCGCCGGGGCTTGACCAGTCCTGGAGTACGCTGCGAAGTTGCGCGCGCAGACTCGCATCGTTTGGAAGCGATTTGGCAACATTGGAAATTGTGCTGAAGACGATCGCGTCGATTGCCTGCCCAACAAGCGCGCCGATCATAGTGGGCGAATCCGCCGCAAACTGACCCAGTTTGAATGCGATTCTAAACTGCTTGGCAGCCTCCTCCTGATTTCCCTGCTCTGCCGAATATCGACCACGCGCGCACTGAATCTTGGCCAGTTGCTTGATGGGAGCGAACTCGCTAAAAACGATATTTTCGCCTTGCTCCCATTGCTTATTAAAGTCACAACCAGATTTTGTAAGCAGCAGCGACAGGTCACCGGTGATGGCGTCCACTTCCTTCAGCGCGCGCTCTATGGTGGGCATCGGTTGCTGCCGCGGGCCTGTGTTCTGAAGGTTCTTTGTTGGCGACAGATACCCTTCGACAGCCAAAGTCAGACCGCTTTTTGAATCAGGCAACTTTGGAAAGATGGCACTAAGGATTGGTGCCGCGTTATCTTCCGGCTTGACCGCGCACATCCTGCGCATGTCATCCGCCGACACAATCGCGCCCTCGCGCTTGGCGGCTTCGTATTCGTCAGAGTAAGCCCAAGCCGCCTCGAAAACATCGCGGACGAGCCACAGTCCGAGACAGATCAAAAATGCCGCGCTGATCAAAACCCAACGCCAAAACTTGCGACTCTTCAACACCGACCTCATATGTTTGAATGACGCAGGCAAAATGAAACTTGGTTCACACCACCAATCGCCGGTCCTCAAGTAGGAAAGTTCGAGACAGTCGCAGATGAACCCGTGGTTATGCCGGCAAAACTTGGTCCACGCGCACGACGAGCACGGTCGTATTATCGCTTCCGCCGTCCATGAGCGCCGCGTTCACGATCTTCCAGGCAGCGCGACTGGGCGAATTTTGCTCCATGATTGTCTTCAATTGGTCATCCGGAACATGGTTCATGACCCCGTCAGAGCAAAGCAAAAACGTATCGCCTTCGCGAACATCGTGGGTAAAGATGTCCGGCGTAACCGACTGCTCGGTGCCGATCGCCCGGGTGAGTACGTGACGATATGGATGGGTCGCCGCTTGATCCGGTGTGAGTTCGCCTCGGCGTATGGCCTCATCCACCCAGGTGTGGTCATGTGTCAGGCAATCGAAGCTGGTTGCGCGCAACCGGTAAACGCGTGAATCGCCGACCTGCGCGACAATCGCTTGATCCTGGACCAACAACAGCGCTGAAAGCGTCGTGCCCATTCCCTTGCGGCCCGGGATGGTTGTGGCAATATCAAAAACGTAGCGGTTGGCCGCTTGGACCGCAGCCTCCGCGGCCAGCGACGCCGACGGGCTCGCGTGATTCAGATAGACATCAATGAAGGTTTTGCAAGCTAGCTCGCTGGCAATTTGGCCCGCCGCATGGCCGCCCATTCCATCGCAAACCAGGAAAACGTGTCCGCGCGTCGCGAGGCTCGCTGTGTCCTCGCTCAAAAAGTACTCGAACTTGTCCTCGTTGTTTTCGCGCACGCGTCCAAGGTCGGTCTTGCAGGCCACCGTAAACCTCAATGTGCACCTTAACGCGGGTGCCTCTTTGAGTTCATTCGCGGAATACTCGGCGGTGATTTCTTCCATGCCAGCCATATGATATGGACCTTACCCGCTATTCCAATCAAATCGGGCCCCGGCGATATTCGCCGAGACCCGATCTGAGTTCTAGTTGACAGAACGACTTGGTTACTTGCTGCGTCGTCGTCGAGCGACTGCTGCGAGGCCGAGGCCGAGGGCAGCCACAGTTGCCGGTTCTGGCACTGCTTGAACCGCGTAGTAGGCATTTGCGACCGGGTTAGCAGCGAATGGCGAACTTGCGACTGTTCCAGCTGGGCTGTTCACAAAGTTCGTGCCCGGTGCAGACGAAACCCAAAGCGAGTCCGCACTGGAACCGACTACCGGTGCATTGCTGTGATAGCAAAGGCCGAGATTGTTGAGTGCGGCGAGGCTGGTTGTGGTGCCAGTACCGTCGAACAAAAATCCCATCCAAACCTTACCGCTCGCTGGAATCGTGTAGTTTTGCGCCGTGAAGTCGAAGAAGAATCCAGCCGGACCAGATGGTATCGGGGTAGCACTGAAGCTGACGCCGCCGATAAGCGTGCCAGGTGCACCCGCGTTATCTTCCCAGAATCGAATTCGCATGCGAGCACTGGTGCTGGTGGTGTTCAGGTTTCCAACCGCCCAATCCACACGGCCGATTTTCCAGCCGCCGAATCCCGGTGCGAAGTTAAGCAGGTCAGCAACGACCTTGGTGCCGGTGTTTACCACGGTTGCGCCACCGTTAGCGACGATGGTGACTGTGGATGTATTGGTGTTGTCGTAAACGACGACGGCCATCGCGTTCGCGGAGAACGCAGCTGCCGCGCCGAGAAGCAGGAGCTTTTTCATTTTCAGTTTCCTTTCACAAACAATTTGATGCGGACAATGTCCTAAGCCAAATTCGGCTCGTACACATAGTATCACAAGAATTGGTAAATTCCAAGTGTCTTTTTACGGGTTTCTGGTGAAACTGTACATTTGCCAAGTCTACGAGTGTGATATGAAGACCTTGACGGCTTCGTCTCGCGCCACTTGAAATTGAAAAGCGGGCCTCGGCGAAAGCCGCTGAGACCCACTCTGAGTTCTGAATGACAGAACGACTTGGTTACTTGCTACGTCGTCGAGCGACTGCTGCGAGGCCAAGGCCGAGAGCAACGAAGGTTGCCGGCTCGGGTACGCCTTCGACCTTATAGTTGTCGTAGTAGATAAAGTTACTACCAGTACCGGCGGTGACGTTACCCAAGTACAAGTCCATATCGGAGAACGTGCTGCTCGTCAAGGTTCCTGTGGAGTAGCCAGTGCCGCCGCTCAGGCTGATGCCGTCGATGAAGCCATCAAACTTGCCAGCTGCGAAGTCAAGCGTGACTTTGTAGTTGTGCCAAGCTCCCTTCAGGCCATTGATGACGCCTTGAGCACCCGTAGAGTCGGTTGCAAAGCCACCGATGATAACGTTGCCCGTGCTGGCGTTCACTGAAAGTTGGCAAACGCCTTCGGCTGTGTCGTACAACTGAATGCCTACGTCTGCGTTTCGAGTCACGGTCGTGGGGATGAACATGTCGACGCTAGCCGTGATGAACGAGTAGCCAGCAGCGAGAGCAGGAATCTCCTTCCATGTCCATCGACCGGCATTTGCAGTGTTCGAAATCGTACCACGGGCCATTTGGCTACCGCCAGCCGCGGTTACGCCGCCACTTGGGCTACCCACGACCTGCCACGCAGTGGTAGTAAGCGACCAACCGTCTTGACCGTCTTGGTTGCCAGTTGTACCCGTGCCGAGCATTCCGCCAATAGCGAAAGTGGGAGTTTCGAAACCGGTGCTATAGAGCACGGTTGCATTTGCACTTGCGAAGCAGGCAGCAAGGCCTGCGACCAGAATAAGCTTTTTCATTTTTCAGTTTCCTTTCAGAACAAAATAACCCGGATTAAGACCGGAGCCGACATTGGCTTGAGGTGTATTCTAACACAGGACACGCACAATGCAATACTTTTTGATATACTTTTTTTTAGAAGTTGCAAAACAGGTAGTTCTTGCAGGTTTTAAAGTCAAAAAAGATCAACTAAAGTGTCACATTTTCGATTTTTGTTGGTCACAAAATTCAAACAAAATGGCCCTGGCACGTAACTGTGCCAGGGCCATTCGACCGCTTAGAACTGCGAGTGCTAGCCCAATTTATTTATGCAGGCCAACACGTCCTGTTCGTTGGGAATGCACTGCAATTCCAGCACACGCGAATACGGCATCGGCACGTTCAGACCCCCGACGCGGCCCACAGGAGCGTCCAGTTCGTCGAAGCACTCTTCGCCGATTCGTGCCGCGATTTCCGCGCCAAAGCTGCCGCTCTTCCAATCTTCGTAAACCACAATCGCTCGATGCGTTTTGGCCACCGAATTGAAAATGGTCTCGGTATCCAGCGGCAACAGCGAGCGAACGTCGATCACTTCAACGCTTGTGCCCTGCTTTTCCAGTTCTTCGGCAACCGCCAAGCAAACATGGACCATGCGGCTATACGCGACCAATGTCAGATCGGTACCCTCACGCGCGACGCGGCATTTGCCAAATGGAATCGTGAACTCGGGGTCGTTGCTCGTGTCACCCTTGATCGCATAGAGTCCGGGATTTTCCGTAAAGATCACGGGGTTGTCATCGCGAATCGCTTGCCGAAGTAGACCTTGGGCGCACATCGGCGTCGCTGGCGCAACAACTTTCAGGCCCGGACAGTGGGCATACCAGCCTTCCATCGAGTGGCTATGCTGGGCCGAAAGCTGGTTTGCCGCGCCACCTGGGCCGCGAACCACGAGCGGCACGGATGCCTGGCCGCCGGTCATGTAGTGAATCTTGGCCGCGTGGTTGATAATCTGGTCGAGTGCCAAGATCGAAAATGACATTGTCATCATCTCGACCACCGGCCGCAAACCGACCATCGCTGCGCCAATCGCCAATCCGACGATTCCCGGCTCGCTGATCGGAGTATCCAAAACGCGAGTGTTGCGGAATTTGTCGAAAAGGCCCTGGGTTACACGGAACGTGCCCTGGTACCTACCAATATCTTCTCCCATCAAGAAGACGTTGGGATCAACTTCCATTTCAGCGATCAGTGTTTCGCGGATCGCGTCGCGATAAGTTTTGACAGAAGTGCTTTCCAATACGGTGCTCATGATTAGTGCCCCTTCTCCACTTGCATGTCAGTGTAGATGTGGTCGTAGACTTCGCTGGGGTCTGGATGCGGCGATGCGTCCGCCTTTTCGAAGATGGCTTCTACTTGCTCGATCATGTCCTGGTCGATCGCTTCAAGCTTCTCCTTCGTGGCCACCTTGTTTGCGATCATGTAGGCTTCGAGGCGGCTGATGGGGTCGCGCTTCATGTTCGCCTCTTCCTCTTCTTTGGTGCGGTAAAGCTGGCGATCGTTGTCGGCTGCGCCGTGACCCGCGAAGCGGTAGTTCATGATTTCGACGAGATAAGGCTTTTGCTCTTTTCGAACGTAATCGATGATGCGTTGGGCGTCTTGGCGAACCTGCAACACGTCCATGCCGTCCAGCCGCTCGTGTTTCATGCCAAACGGGTAACCGCGCTTATGAAGCTCAGTATCCGCCGCGTGATATTCCAGCCGTGTTCCCATGGCGAATTCGTTGTTTTCGATAATAAAGATGCAGGGCAGATCCCAGAGCGCGGCCATGTTGAGCGTTTCAAAGAAAACGCCCGCGTTGGATGCGCCGTCACCCAAGAAGCAAAGCGTGACTCGGTCTTCGCCCTTGTATTTGCTGCCCAGCGCGAGGCCGGCGCCAAGCGGCACGTGACCGCCAACGATTCCCCACCCGCCAAAAAAGCCACGCTCGATATCATAAAGGTGCATCGAGCCGCCCTTGCCTTGGCTCAGCCCGCCTTGGCGTCCCATGATTTCGGCCATGAGTGCCACCGGGTCGCTACCAAGAATGATGGGTTGCGCATGGTCGCGATAGGCGGTAATCACGTAGTCGTAGCCATGCTTGATGCAGCTTAGCCACCCAACCGCGGTCGCCTCCATGCCGATGTAAACGTGCAGATATCCGCCTGCTTTGCCCATTCGGTAGGCCAGGTTGCACTTTTCCTCAAAGTGCCGGATCATGACCATCTGTCGATAGAATTCTTCTAATTGGGCCGGCGTCTCGGTAATGTCCAATTTTGCTTGCTTCGCCACTGTCAGTTCCTCACTGATTCATTATTATCGGCGGATTTGGGGGCACATATCGGGTTGAAAGCGAGAAATAGCGGTCAAATCGACCGAAAATGCCCTCACGCCTGGCTCCACGCGGTCACGCTGCCCCATCGAAGCGATTGCTTTGGGGAACCCAAAGAGTTATACCACTTCGGGTAACCAAGCGTCTCAGTCGGGCAAAATAGAGCCGTGAAGTTTCGCGCGTTCGTGTTCATGCTGAGCTTGTTGATTTGTGGTTTGTGCGCCTATTTCATCTTCACAATGAAGAACTTTGACAACGAACCCGATCCGCGCCACCCCATCACCAACGAAATGCGCAAGGATTCAGACACGGTCTCGGCTGAGCACTTGAGCTTCTCCTACCCCGATTTTGCGGGCAAATCGTTCACTTTGGAGGATTTCACAAAAAAGGGGCCGGTTCTGCTAGTTTTCACACTTCACGATTGCCCGTGCAGCATGGAAGCCCAGACGCTATTCAACGAGATTTCGGTCGCCTTTCAGGGCAAGGCCTCGGTGGTGGGCATTTGCCGCGATAAGCCCGACCAAATCAAAACCTACATCGAGCTGTTCCATGTGCCCTACCCCATCTTGATCGATTCTAAGAAGGAGACGATCAAGGGCCTGCGCGCTCGCAATTCGGTGTACGTCGCGCTGGTGGACGGCAACGCGAATTTGGTCAAGCTTTGGCCCGGTTACAACCAAGATATGGTTCTGGAGCTGCTAGATAAAATGGCCGAGCTTTGTCACGTTTCCGCTCCAAAGCTCGACCTTTCGACTGTTCCGCACAAGCCAACGAGTGGCTGTACGCTTTAGTCGCCCGCGATGTCGAAGTTGCCGGACAGGATCAGGTAGTCGTCTGTATTGACGAGCAAGTTTCCGTCAAAGTCCGCCTGCGCATTCCACAGCGAATCCAATGGATCGGTGCCGAATGCGTCGCTGAGCGCGAGATAGTCGTCCGTGTTGACGATGTTGTCCGACACGGCGTCGCCATTAATCAGGTTGAAGTTCACGCCCGAGTAGGTGGATCCATTCAGCACGATTGGCGAGTTTTGTCGCCAGAGCCAGTGCGGACCGCGAACGAGCACCTTTGCAGTGCCCGCAAGCGTCGTGCTGATCTCATAATTGCCGGCGTTGTCGGCGTACATCGTTCCACCTTGCATCAGAACATTCGTAGTCGAATTGCGGATCTCGTAGAATAGCGGCACGTTTGCCTTGCGACCAAGGTACGGCGTACCTAAGCTGACCGTGCCCTTGATACGTGTTGCCGCCGCTACGATGCTCACTGGGTAGCTCGCGCTAGAAATTCCATTCGCTACAACCTGCAGGTTATAGGCACCAGCAGGAACCGTCGCTGGAACCAAGCATTGAGTCCAATGAATGGTGCTGCCTGGCGCGATGCCCATGGTGCTGTGACCGGACGTGCGGCAGTAGTAGATGTTGGCACCAGACTGCAATCGAACCAACGGGAAGTTGGTAGCTGGAACGCCTTCGTCACCGTAGGCACTTCCTTGGGTCAAGCCGTTGATCTGCGAACCCAAAACGGTTACCGTTGTTCCTGGCTTGATGACTGGAGGCGCGTAAGCCACCGACGGTCGCCAACTTGCCTGCGGTGATCCATCTGGAGTGTAGAGGTGAATGGTATTGATGCCCTGAGTGAACATGACCTGTCCGTTGGGAAGGGTAACCACTCGCGCAGTATAGGCCGGCCCAGCCGAGTTCGCTGGTGACGGAATTTGCGTCATGACATTCGTCGTGGGGTTGTATTCAAACCAATAGGTAGGCGAAAGGAAGTTTCCAGCTACGCCATCCACGGGGCTCGCGATACAGAGCATTTTGCCGTTGGTCAACAAGGAAACCATGGCATCCTTTGCGCCCGTTTGCATACCAGAGATAACGGGGAAGCTGGCCGCTTGGGTCCAACTGCCGGGAAGGGACGGAATTGACGGAACCGTGTACAAAACGTTAAATCCAGTACCGCCCGTGTAAAAAACGCGGCCATCATAAAGGCTTACGCCTGCACCAGGTTCGCGCGATGAAGCTTCGAATACCGACACCGGCAACGTGCCAGCGCTTATCCACTTGTTCTGCGCGGGGTCATATTTTTCTGCCGCAGGACTGTTTACGCCCATGGGATTGACCAAAGTGTGATCCCAGCACAGAACCCAGCCTTCTTCGGAGCCGCTATCAAGCTTGTTTGGGCCAGCCGTAAACGAGTTTGTGGCGACGTTGTAAAAGGCGGTCTTGTTGTTGATCGCGTTGCCCATGAAATAGCGACCGTCTTCAAGAACTGCGTGCGGCGGGTCGCCAATTTGCGTCCAGCCGGTTGGCGCCGGAATATTGGTCCAGGTATTTGCCACCGGGTCATAAATGTCGCATCGATTGGACCATACTGCCGAATTGCTAATGTATTCGCCGCCGGTGACGATCACCCGTCCATCAGGAAGCACCGCGTGTCCGTAGTAGGTGCGCCAAACCGGCGCATTAGCCATCTTCGTAAATGTGCCGCCAGCGTAGCTTCCTGTTGCACTTGGGGTCAAGGTCCACCATTCCGCGCTTGAGAAGTCTTCCGCCATAAGCACGCGTCCATCGGTTAACACCATGGTCACAACGGGGTTTAGTCCAGCAGGAGCGGTCACGTTAGACCACGTTCCTACGCCAAACGCGGCTGACCCCACACAGGCGAGCGCCGCACCCACGGCAAGGCGCGCAAAATTGAGTTGAAATTTTTCCATCTAGAACCTCAAAACGAACACAACGGCATCCACGTTGAATGCTCGACCCCTATAGAGTATCACGTATTGTGCCATTAGACAAGGCCTAACCTCGCCCAATGACACGATTTTTGCTGGGTTACTTGCCGTGTACAGGATATTTGCTGGTAAGCGCAATCACTTCGTCCCGCACTTTTGCTAGTTCGCCTTCGTTCTCGTGGGAGCGAAGCGCGCGCCCAATCAAGCTCGCGATCGTTGCCATATCCGCTTCGTTCATGCCGCGGGTTGTGACTGCCGGCGTACCCAAGCGAATGCCAGACGTCACGAACGGCTTTTCGGGATCAAACGGAATCGAGTTTTTGTTCGTAGTGATGTTCACGTCGTCGAGCACGATTTGCGCGACCTTGCCGTTGATGGAAAATGGCCTGAGGTCAACCAGCATCAGGTGCGAGTCGGTGCCGCCGCTAACGATTCGGAATCCTTCGGCTTGCATCGCCTTGGCGAGCGCGTCTGCTTTGCGTCGAATCTGCGCCTGGTAGCTCTTGAAAGATGGCTGAGCCGCTTCGTGGAAGCAGACTGCCTTCGCCGCGATAACGTGCATAAGCGGCCCCCCTTGGATGCCCGGGAAAACGCTCATGTTGATTGCTTTGCTCAGTTCTTCGTTGTTCCAAAGGATCATGCCACCCCGAGGGCCGCGAATCGACTTGTGCGTCGTGGAGGTGACGACATCGCAATGCGGAACTGGATTGGGATATTCACCGGCGGCGATCAGACCGCTGTAGTGCGCCATATCGCACATATGCAGTGCGCCGACCTCGTCACAAATTTCGCGAATTTTGGCAAAATCGAACCTGCGCGAATACGCGGTTGCCCCACTCACGATGATTTTCGGCTTGTTCGCGATCGCTGCCGCGCGCATCTCGTCGTAGTCGATTTGTTCGGTATCCTCACGAACTCCGTACGGGATGATGTTGTACATCTTGCCCGTGAAGTTGACCGGTGACCCATGAGTTAAGTGCCCACCGTGCGCCAAATTCATCGCCATCAAGGTGTCGCCGGGTTGCAAGAACGCGAAGTAAACCGCCATGTTTGCCTGAGCACCACTGTGAGGCTGGACATTCGCAAAGTTCGCCCCATAGAGTTTGGTTACCCGGTCAATGGCGAGCTGCTCCACCTCATCCACGACATCACAACCGCCGTAATACCGCTTTCCGGGATAACCTTCGGCGTACTTGTCGGTCAGCACGCTCATCATTGCTTGACGCACGGCAAGGCTCGCGATATTTTCGCTCGCAATCAGCTCCAAATTGTGGGCTTGGCGAGACTCCTCGCGCTCAATCAGCTCGGCGATGGCTGGATCAACGCGTGAGATTTCGTTTGCATGGGTGTCGATGGTGGGCATAGTCTGATTCTACACCCACCAACGCAGCGGATTATCGTCGGCGGCGACGAAGCGCGAGCGCGCCAAGTCCTAAGACTACGAGCGTGGTAGGTTCAGGTGCGACCACCGATGCCATGCCGGTGGGGTTTTTCAGGTACGCGGACCCAAAAGTACTCAAACTAAATCCGCCCAATGCCGTGCGATCAAAGCGGGAGATCTGGCCTTTCGTGATGTCGAGTGCAGAGATACCGCAAGCATAAGCATAAGCACCATGACCAAATGCAGCCCCAGTTACGGTCAACAAATCTGCGCTCAGCGAGCCGTATCCAAACGAATTGGCATAAACACCACTTGTGATGCCTGTCCAATTCGATATTCGCCCAACAGACGAGTCGTTTGACACAGACAAAAAGCCATTCGCGTTGCCCGATACTGCGCGGATCGTGGTGCCATAACCTGTTGCAGGGATGGAGCTAAATAGCGTTGGCGATCCAAATTTGTAAACGGAGATTGATTGAACGGACGGACTTACTAACCACGTGGCGGCGTAGCCTGGACTCGCTTGGGCGACGCCACCAAATGTGAACCCCGACGGTGCACTCCAGTTTTCAATGAATCCGCCCGCGGCGCTAAAATGGCTGATCGCAGTTGTCGACGTAGAAGTGAGCAAGCTGCCGTCGCTGGCGACCTCGATGTCGCTGCCGGGGAGGGTGTATTTGTTAACAGCAATGCCCGTGCTGTAGTTAAACACTTGCACAGTTGTAGAGTTTTCACGAATGTAGGCAAGACCCAACGATTGATTGACGGCAACGTCCAACGCTCCCGTCAAAAAGCCTCCACCAAAGTTGCCCAAGTACGCGCCTGAGATCGGGTCAAAACGGTGCACACTCTTGGTGGAGTTATCAGAAACGAGCAATACTTCGTAGCTAGCAAAAGCTGGCGCGACCGATGCGACGCCAAGCGCAACAATAAACAGATTCTTCATTAACCTCTCCATCCGACCAAAACTGATCAGTACAATTTTACAATACAATTGCGCTAAAGGAGCCCGCTTTTCTGCTAGGCAATTGCTGGGATTAGCTTCAAAATCTTCTGGTGCGCGGCGGGAATTGCCACTTCAGCAAGCTGATCACGCGAGAACCACGACAATTCCGGAGCCTGTTCGGCTAGAACAGCCAGCTTGGGCACGAAGGTGATGCGATGGTTCGTGACATTGTGTTGCACCGGCGGCAGATTGGAGATTTGGGTGACGAAATCATCCGAAACGCGCTCCGGAAAAGTCCAAAGTCCGCGCCACCAACGGACGCTACGCTGTTGAGTAAGGCCGACGAAATCGCCGAAAACGGGCACGACCACTGGCATTTCGATGTGCCGCACGGTTGGCGCGACCTTTGGTACAGGCAGCTCGTTTTGAATGCCCAGCTTGGTTGCCCGGCAATGTCGGTTCAAGGGACACTCGCCGCACCTCGGTGCCTTGGGGCGGCAAACGAGCGCGCCAAGCTCCATCAGCGCCTGATTCCAATCGCCGCAGTCCTGGGTCGGCATCACCTCGTGCGCCCAACGCTCTGCATTTTTGGAGGCTAGTTCGAACGAGCTTTGATCCGCTTGCAGGCGAGCATAAACGCGAACGACGTTTCCATCGACCGCTGGCACCGGCTCGCCCAACGATATCGACGCAATCGCGCCCGCCGTGTATTGCCCGACTCCCGGCACGGCGCGCCAAGCCAAAAAGGAACATGGCCACCCATTTTCACACACAAACTTTGCTCCTCTATGGAGCATATCCGCGCGGCGATAATAGCCTAAGCCCTGCCAAAGCGCGTGCACTTCACCGACGCTGGCATTGGCAAGCGATTCGACCGTCGGAAACCGCGCCATCCAACGCTCGAAATAGGGCAAAACCGCCGCGATTTGGGTTTGCTGGCACATGATTTCGCTGACCCAAATCGCATACGGATCGCGGGTACGCCGCCAAGGAAGATCGCGGCGATTTTGTGCGTACCACCGCCGCAAGTCCTGGCGCCAATCGGCCAAATCAGGCTCCAATGCCCACGGAATTGAGGCCAAAACTCGCCAAAGTCGCCACCGGATCGCTCGAGTTCATCAGAGTGCGACCCATCACCAGATAGCTTGCGCCATCTCTGAGCGCGCCAATCGCGGTGCCCACGCGCTGCTGATCGTCGCCCTCCAGCTTTTCTTGGCGGATGCCGGTCGTCACGATAATCGGCTCGTGACCGAGCTTTTCGCGAAGTGCTTTGACCTCGTGCGGCGAACAAACTACGCCGTCGAGCCCGCATTCGGTGCCAAGTTTGCTCAGGTACACCATCTGTTCCTCGATCGTGCGCCCAACTCCCAAGTGGTCGGTGAGATTGTGTTGATCGAGCGAAGTGAGCACGGAAACGCCGACGAGCAGGGGCCGGACATGATCGTCGTGAACGTTGGCTTCTTCCACTGCCGCGCTCAGCATCGCGGGGCCGCCGCTGGTGTGAAGGGTCATCATCCAAACGCCAAATCGGGCCGCCTGGCGAACCGCAAGAGCAACCGAATTCGGAATGTCATGGAATTTCAGATCAAGAAATATTCGCGTTGCGCCCGCCGCGGTTAGGTGCTCGATGACCCCCAATCCATGCGGCAAAGTCAGAGCGTGCCCGACCTTAAATGCGCCGACATGAGCATGCAATTTTTGAGTCGCCCGAATCGCCTCATCCAAGTCCGAAGTATCCAGCGCACAAATAACTTTACGTTCCATTTTTCAACCCCCAGCGCGAACCGTGTCAAACATGAATACGAGTGACAAGGGTTCAATAGCTCCATGTTACACCGGGAAATGCTGATAAACGGCGTGTTCGTCGGCGGACCATGCGATTCTTCGGTCGGCAAGCAGCTCATCCGCGATCCTTGGGACCAAACCGTTGTTGGCGCGGCGGCCGAAGGTGGCTGGAACGAAGCTCGCGCCGCAATCGAATCGGCGTCCGAATCCCAGGCCGGTTGGGAGAAAGCCCCGATGGCAGAGCGTACGGCGATTCTGGCGAAGGTCGCGGACACGATTCGCCAGGACCGCATCGCACTTGCCGAACTCATGGCCCGCGAAATTGGTAAGCCGATAACATTGGCGCTTGGCGAAGTCGATCGCACCGCCATCACGTTCGAATTGGCATCAAAACTAACCGCCGAAACCGAGAATTTTGACCTTTCATTCGACGCTCGCGGGAAACACTATTCGGGTTCCGCGTCCCGCCGGGCAGCAGGCGTCGTCCTCGCCATCACGCCTTACAATTGGCCGTTGAATCTCACCGCGCACAAGCTCGCACCAGCACTAGCCGCGGGCTGCTCGGTCGTCGTCAAGACTTCCCCACTTTCGCCGCTGTGCACGCTGGGGCTGGTGAAATTGGTGCATTCTTGTGGCTTGCCCGATGGCGTTCTCAACGCCGTGAATTGCGACAATTGCGTGGCCCAGGCGATGGTCGAGCACCCGCTGGTGGACATGGTCTCGTTTACGGGCTCGGA
>CAYRAX010000033.1:10317-19159 GCA_964422285.1 uncultured Chthonomonas sp. | reverse complement strand
TTCAGGCGCAAAATGATGCGCATCCGCTGCTGACGATTGGTTGGGGCAGCAATATCCTGCCGAGTGACCAGGGGGTTCCAGGAGTCGTTGTGCACAACGCGGCAAAATCGATTGAAGTTGACGCGAGCGGACAAGTCATCGCCGATTGTGGAGCGGGATTGCAGGAGCTTTTTTTGAAGACCGCGCAGGCTTGCCTCAAGGGGCTGAGCTTCGCAGTGGGAATTCCGGGAACGGTCGGTGGCGCGCTGGTCAGCAATGCCGGCGCCTACCGTAGCAACCTTTCGGTTTTCGTGACCCAGATCGAAATCGCGTTCGCGAGAAAAAGGGAATGGGTTGATCCCAGCTGGATGGAATTCGACTATCGAGATTCGAAATTGCGACGGGAAAACGCACCTTCGTGCGCCCTACTGCGCGTCAAGATGCAATTCGAACGCGGCAATCCGAAGCAGATTTTCGACGAAGCGCGCGATTATCAACGTCAGCGAATCAGCAAGCAGCCCGCGCCAGCAAGCGCTGGGAGCTTCTTCAAGAACGTCAATGACCCAGCTTTAGCGGAGCAACTCACGGAAATGCCAGACCGTTTGCGCGCTGCTGGTGTGGTGCCTGCTGGATTCTTGCTTGAGCGGGTAGGCATGGCAGGCTACCGACACGGTGGGGCGATGCTGGCAAAACGGCACGCCAATTTTATGTTGAACGCAAGCGGCGCAACGGCAACAGAAATTCGCGAACTGGCCGACATCGCTCGAAAGCGGGTCCAGGATGAATTTGGCGTGACGCTGGAGGAAGAGGTTTTGTACGTGGGCAACTGGGACGGCTACGGCCAAGTCAGGTAAAATTTCGCCCTACGAACGGTTTGCCAAGGAGGCAACATCATTGCAGTCGAGTAAGGGATACCTTTTTCTATTAATTGTTCTCATCTTAGCCGGTCTATCGACCTTTGCCTACATGAAGAATGATTATCAATACGGTTTGGATATTCAGGGCGGCATCCGTCTGACCTACAAACTGAAAGACCTCTCCACCGAGCAGCGCGCGCGCCTGCCGGAGATCATGTCTAACTTGGTGAACAACCTATCCGACCGCGCGGCCTCGACTCTGGGCGTTCAGGAAAGCACCGTGCAACCGAAGGGTGAAGACGAACTGATCGTCGAGCTGCCTGGGTTTACGAATCCCGATGAAGCTCGCTCGGTGATGTCGTCAACCGCAAAAATTCAGGTCTATCACTGCAAGAATCTGGTCACGGACCGCATGACCTTCCGCGAATACCGCGAAGCTGGACAGACCAAAATCGGCAACGGTACTTTTGAAACTTTTGCTCGACGCAATGACCCCGCCAATAAAGAAATTCTGCCCGGCACCGCGGACTATGTGAACATCATCAAGGGCTGGGACCTGATTCTTGAAGGCACCGACCTTGCAAGCGCAACGATTGAGGTTCAAGGAACGCGGCCGATTCCGCACTTCAAATTCACGGGGAAAGGCGCCGAGAACATGGAGCGCTTTAGCCGGCAATTCTTCAACCAGCGCGAAAAGATTGCGTTCGTTTTGGATAACCGCGTGCTGAATGTTGCGCCAGTCCAAGAAGGCGCGATCTTGCGCGATGATGCAATTTTGCAGGGTGAATTCGACCCAGCATACGCGAACCAACTGGTCAACTTGCTCAAGGCGGGTTCGTTGCCGGTCTCGTTGGAAGAGACTTCGAACCAAACCGTCGACCCAACGATTGGCAAGTTTGCGAAAACCCAGATGGTCAATGCAGGCGTCATAAGCTTCGCGGTCATCGGCGTGTTCTTGCTTGGCTACTACCTATTCCCGGGCCTCATCGCCCTTATCGCGCTGCTGCTCTATTGTCTGTTTAGCTTGACGGTCATGAAGCTACTGCACGTGACGTTCTCGCTGGCGGCGATGGCGGGCTTTATCCTGTCCGTCGGCATGGCGGTAGACGCCAACATCCTCGTTTTCGAACGCGCGAAGGAAGAAATGCGAGAAGGCAGATCGCTGCTTACCGCCGTTGAACTTGGCTTCAAACGAGCGCTCAACGCGATCATCGACTCGAACCTTTGTACGATCCTCACTTCGTTGGTGTTGATGTGGCTCGGCACTGGGCCGGTCAAGGGCTTTGCGACCACGCTGATTTTGGGCGTCGCGATTTCGTTCTTCACCGCTGTATCGGTGACGCGCTCACTGCTTGTTTTCTTCGTTCGATCGGGCTTGGTCAAAAATCCAAAGGTGTTTGCTTTGGATCGGCAAATTTTCGGCGAGCGATTCCAGGAAGATGGCCATTCGGAGCCGATTCCGGTCGTGCAGAAGTCGATGCGCTACTTTATGATCTCGTTGCTGACGATTATCCCCGGCGCGATCTTCCTCGCGATGGGCGGTTTGAAGCCCAACGTTGAATTCCAAGGTGGTTTTGAGGCGACTTACAAGATCACTGGGTCCTCCACGACGAGCCAAATCGTTTCGAACCTGGCGAGCGCTGGATTCCCTGGCTCGAACGCAAAGATCATCACAGCGGGCTCGGATAAGTTCGTTTCGATCACGGTGCCGCCGATTGGTGGTTTGAAGCCCGGCGACAATGGGGCATACAAGACGATTGCGGCGGCGGCGAAGGATGTCGAGCCGCTCGCCGTGCCAAACATCACGTCCATCGGCCCGACCATCCAGCAAGAGACCATTAGAAATGCCGCACTTTCGGTGTGCGTTAGCTCGCTGCTTATCGTGTTCTATTTGGGAATTCGATTCGGTAGCGGAGTTGGCGGCTTCAAGAGCGGTATCAAGTTCGGCCTCTCCGCGATTGGTGCGTTGCTGCACGACATTTTGGTCGTTGTTGGCGTCGCGGCAATCGTCGGTAAGCTGCTCGGCTGGGAGGTCAGCGCGCTCTTCTTGACCGCGATGCTAACCGTGATTGGCTTCTCGGTTCACGATACGATCGTCATTTTCGACCGAATTCGCGAGAACCTGCACAAACCGCAGCAAGGCGAGTCGTTCGAGCATCTTTGCAACCGGTCGATCACCCAATCGTTCGCGCGGTCGATCATCACGTCGATGTCCGTCATTTTGACCCTGATCATTTTGATCGCGGTCGGCACGGCAACCATCGACCTGAAATTCTTCTGCGTGACGATGTTGGTTGGTATCATTTCCGGTACTTACAGCTCGATTTTCAACGCGACGCCAATCTTGTACCTTTGGGACAAGGCGAACGAGCGCAAGAAGGGCCCCGAGTTCACGTTGGTGGCCGAAGCGACCGCGGAAATCAACAGACTGCGCGCGCTGGCCGCACAGACCGGATTGGGCGCGGGCGGCGGATTCGTGGCGGGCACACCCGGAGCTCAAGCCGAGCGAGGTTACGGCCAAGTCAAGCGACGAGATTCGGTCGTGGATCGAAGCAAGACAGAAATCGACGACGATTAATTCGCGCCGCGGCGCCCGATCACCAACTGCAACGTCCAAATGATGATTTTGAGATCGAGCAGTAGGGAAGAGGTGCGCACATATTCGAGATCAAGCGCCGTTCGCTCCTCTGGGGTGGCGGCGCTTCTCAGTTTGCATTGGGCGAGTCCGGTGATCCCCGGTCGAACTTCGTGCCGCTGTTCCCAATCTTCGGGCTTATAATCGGCTTCTTGCTTTGGTGTGTCGGGTCGTGGGCCGACCAGGCTCATTTGTCCGAGGACAACATTGACCAGTTGGGGAAGCTCGTCGATGCTTGTCTTTCGGATGATGCGCCCAATTTTGGTGATGCGCGGGTCGCCGTCGGCCGTGAAGTGCGGGCCGACCGATGGTGCGTCGCTGCTCATGCTGCGGAACTTGTAAATCGTGAATGGGCGGCACTTCTTGCCGATGCGAGTTTGACTAAAAATCGCCCCGCCGGGGCTGGTCGCGGCGATGGCGATGGCAGCGATGATCAAGATCGGACTCAAGATAATGAGGGCGACCGCGGCCACGACAAAGTCAAAAGTGCGCTTCAACTCGGCTTCACCGTGAGGACCAAGGACTTCATGACGTCGGCGATTCGCGCGCTCGCGGACCCAACGCCGGGTAGCTCGGCGCCAGAAGGCCGCTTCCCAGCAAGGCTTTCTTCGACAACGCCGGGTAGCTCAGCCTCCGAATTGGCGCCGAGTGCCATTCCGGAAGAGGCATATGGCGCGGTCTCCATCGTGATCGGAATATCCAGCGCGACCAACGGGGTCCCCAAAAGGCAAGCCTCAAGGCCGACCGTGCTCGAAATTACGCAGCAAACATCGACCGCCTTCAGCAGCGGCACGAGCGGATCGGACTGAGTGCTGAGCTCGACGCCCGGCGGCACCATCTCTGGCTTCACGTATTCGCTGGGATGTGGACGCCAAACAACACGCACGTCGCGCGCCGCAAATTGTTCGCCCAGCATCGCCGCAACGCGACGACTGAGATCCATATCGCTCGGTTCAATCTGGCTGGCCCATAGCACGACCTTGTCGTCGTTCCAGCGTTTCGAACGGCGCAATTGGGCAGCTTCGCTGGTGATGGCCGGATCACCGTAAGAATCAAACGCTGGATTACCGGTGACGTGAATGTGGTCGCGATTGCGGCCCGCCGAAGCAAATGTGTCCTTGACTGTCTCGCTCAATACGCAAAGCGCGTCCGCATAATCATTTTCTCGCGCGCGGGGAATGTCGTTGCCGCCAAATAGGTCAATGATGCAAACCGCGGGAACGCCACGCTCTCGCGCAACCATGATCGCAGCCTGCTCGGCGCGTGGACTGTTTGTCGCGACTACTAAATCTGGCTGCACAAGGTCAAAAAGGCGTCGCAATGGCCCAAGAGGAACAAATGCTTGCCTCCCTTGTTCAGAAAACAGTTGCGCAGCAGTGTCACGTCCATGACGCGATACGAGATCGGAGTAGGAAAGACCCAAGTAGGCAATCGACTCGGACAATGGAACTTCGCCGTTGGGGTCAAGGCCAGCTGCCATGGCCTCACCAATCTTGAGCGCTTCGGCGTCGTCGGGCGTAACCAAATCAGAAAATCGATACTTGGGCACGTCAACATCGCGAAGAATGCCGTACGCCATCGTCAGCGCCAAAATGTGGGGCTCAAATTCGGGTTCGTGGGATTGGAGATGTTGAACGAGCGCTCGGATGATCTTGGCGTGCCCACCGCCGTAGGTTACGAACAAAACCTTGCGCTTTTGACCCATTCTAAGCTGGATTGTACCAATTCGACCATTCGAAAAGCGCATTTGGACGCATTGGTTGTCCTGGTAAGCAGGGAGTCAATCAGCAAATCCTAAAAAGTCATAATATTGATTATCGGAAACTAGTAAAGAGGGGTCTTCTCTGCTGAGCGGCCACGAGGGAAGGGCTAGCTGGCGAGGCGGCTGTTTGCACTACCGATTTTGCGCTCGAGCGATGTGGAAAGCGCATCGCAAATATCGGAGAGTTTGTCCAGCGCATCGACATCTTCGTCGGTATGCGATCGTTTGAGATAAGCGAATACTCCGAGACCCAAAACGAGGCCTGCACCAAGCCAAAGCCATGTATTGTTGTGATTTGATTGACCGTTTTCCATGGTTAGCATGATTCTCGGCTAGAGTCAACCGGAAGTTCAGACTTCCCTTTTTATGCAGACGCTTGACTGTATAATTGGGGGCATGGCGCGCAAACCAACCTTGAGCCCTACGAAAATGTCCATGTTTCTTGCGTGCCCGTCGCTGTATTACTGGACTTATCTCAGCGAGCGAGGGCGTTTCTATTTACGTTCGAAGAGCTATTTCAGTTTTGGTTCCACCCTGCACGCTGTTTTGCAGCGATTTCACGATTCCAACGACACCGGTGTTGAGACTGCCGACCAAGCGGTTGCCGCCATGGAAGAAAGTTGGATCGAAGCCGGATACTCAAGCGCGCAGGAAATGCAAGAAGCGATGGGCGAGGGACGCAATATCATCGAAAGGTATGTTCAATCGGCGCTGTCTGCCCCTGCGCCCGGAAAAACGATCTTGGTCGAGAAGCGCCTACGCATGGATTTGGGCGAGTTTGATTTGCTCGGCCAGGTGGACCGGGTTGATGAACTTCCGGATGGCACGATCGAGATTGTGGACTATAAATCTGGTCGCGAAACGGTCAGCGTGGAGGATGTCGCGAGCGATCTTGCCATGTGTTGCTATCAGCTTTTGGTCGCGGACAAGTATCCCGATCGACCGGTGCAGGCGCGCATCATCGCCTTGAAAACCAATGCTTCAGCCTGTGCGTCGCTTTCGGTAGACCAGCGCGCGGAGTTTCGCGAGGATATCGTGCGGCTCGGCAGCGCCATTTTGAACCGAAATTGGGAGGAAAATGTACCGCAATTCAAGGCACTCTGCCCAAAGTGCGATTTTCTGCCGTTGTGCCAGAAGTCGGGCCTTACCTTGCCGACTGACCCGATATTTGAGTGACGCTGCCGTCGACGATTTTGCGCGCTGATGCGGCCACACGAGCCAAATCTACCGACCGGATTTCGTCTGCCAGGGCGGCGCGATTGCATTCAGGAATATTCGACAAACAGGCGTCGATGGCCGCTTGTTCGAATTCACCCGCGCCAGCCAGTCGGCCCGGCGCGAGCAAAATTGGACTCCAGAGCGCACTTCCCTCCAGCGCACCAAGCGCGAGACGCTTCATGCGCGCAAGGTCGGCATCGCCCCAGCCGTCAATGGCACCTTGTAGCGTCTTGCGTAGTTCGTCGGCGCGGTTTGCGGTCGCGTCATTTGCCTGATAAAGAATGATCAGCCGAGGCACCAGCCCCTGGTTTGTCGGTTGAAGATAGGCATCTTGCGCGTAGCTCCAGCGCATCTTCTGGCGAATCACCTGAAATAACGCGCCGGACTTCCCTCCGCCCAGCCCAGCCAGCGCGACGATTCCGGCAGCGAAATCAGCTTTTGATGCGAGAATTTGCGCCTGCAATTCTAGGCTCGTCACCGGCCCAACGTACTTAGAATCTGGCCTGAGTCCAGTTGGGTCGTTGTCATAGGGCGCAGATTTGGGATCCCAATCGCCCGCCGAAGACTCGAATACTTCCCTACTTTTCGCACCAGAAAAATCTCCCCAAGCGATGCACGAAATCTGCTTGCGCGTGAACGTTTTTGCATGGAGCTGCCGGACCGCTTGGGGCGTGACAAGATCCCAGGGAAGGTCGTAAGGCACTTGCGAGCGCCAAATCCGGTTTTCGCGCACGTCTTCGCACATGCGGATTGCGGATTTGATGTCATCGTCTTCCAAGGTCGGCTCTTTGGCGAGGGACATGGCTATGCCCGCCGCGACCGAAAGTCCGTCTTCACCGCCGGGCGCGCTCACCTGGATCGTCATGTGGTCTACCCATGTTCGCACTTCTGGCGCGCGGCCCGATTGGGCACCGAATTCTAGTAGCGCTCGTGGAGTATAGGTTCGCGATCCTGCAAGAATGGCCTCACCCAACACAAACCAGTTGGCCAAATCACGCCGCGAGAGTTGCGGGGCGCGGACCACGACAAACGCGGATACGGTCTTTGCAGAAGCGACGGGAAGCTCCTTTACTTCGAAGGTTCCGTACGCGGCGGCGAGCAAAGCAGCGATCATTTCAGCGTTCCACCAGGACCCATTTCAGCGGCCCTTTGAAGCAATTTCGAAACGGCGGCCGCGTCAATTTTCGCGAGTGCGCTGACCATGGTTTGAGCGTCGGCCAAGCGATTGCCGCAAAGCAGGAGTCCGCTCAAATATCCGTACGCGCTCGGGTCCTTCAGACTCCGGTTGATCCAAGATTTGGCAGAAGCGATGCCGACCGCCGCCCAGCCATCAGGATCAGATTCGACGATTTCCAGCACTGACTTTAGCGCGGATTGGTCGGGCGCGAGGCATGCGATGATGCCGCCGTTGGCGGAAACCGTGTACCGGAGCGAGCTCTGGCGACTCGCGGAAACCAGCGCGCGGGCTGCACTGAGCCTTGCCGCCGCATCGGCGGTGCCCCACTTCCCCTGCGTGATAGCGAAAAAGTTCTTGTTGCCGTTTTGCGGCGCTGACAGGTTCAATTCGGGCAATCCCCATTCGGAATTTCCTGGCGCGAGCTTGATTTCGGCGTCCAGAAAACTCGCGCAAGCCTGCACATCGACGTCCCCGCAAACCGTGATCACGACTCGTTGCGACTGCGTCAGGGCTCGATGGAGTAGGTTGATGTGTGATGCGGTGAGCAGGTTCCAGCCTTCTGGCGTGCCGAACGGGTCAACCGAATCTGGGTTAATCGCGCGCCAAGCTGCATCGAGGGCGAAGGAATCTGGCCCTAGCAGTGCCCGCTCTTCGCTAAGAGTTTTGCGCTCCGCGGCGATATCGGCGTCGCTCCATTGCGTCGGGGCGAGCAAGCCCGCGATCCGCTTTATGGCGAGTAGCCATTGATCGCTCGGCCCAGAAATTTCAAATCGGGTGGCTTCTCTTAAGGTGTTGGCGGTTAGGGATAGGCCGGCTGTCTCCAGTTCCAAGTCGAGTTTTCCGTCCGTGCCGACCGCGAGCAGGTGCTCGTGCATGTGCCGCGCGCCGCATCGGTCGAATCCGGCGGGAATGCCGTTTGTGACCAAAAATAGCTGAACTGAAACGTATTTGGCGTCAGGAATTCGCTTGATGTGGATGGCGGGACCGGGTTCGTCTTGCTCCCCCTGATTCCCCCTCATCTTCGTGAGGGGGACGATTTGGATTTGCTGCCGCTGGTTCCCCATCATCTTCGTGCTGGGGACGTTGCGGATTTGCTCCCCCTGGTTTCCCCTCACCTTCGTGAGGGGGACATTGTGGATTTGCTCCCCTTGATTTCCCTTCATCTGCGTGAGGGGGACATTGTGGATCTGCTCCCCTTGATTTCCCCTCATCTT
>CAYRAX010000033.1:0-10217 GCA_964422285.1 uncultured Chthonomonas sp. | reverse complement strand
TCATCTGCGTGAGGGGGACATTGTGGATCTGCTCCCCTTGATTTCCCCTCATCTTCGTGAGGGGGACATTTTGGATTTGCTCCCCTTGATTTCCCTTCATCATCGTGAGCGGGACGAACGCAACCGCGACCGCGCAAACCAAAATCGCGCACAGCACCGGCACGCAGTGCCTAGTGGAAATAGCTGGCACCATTGATGTCAATAACAACCCCGGTCAAGTACTCGGCTTGTTTGCTCAATAGGAAACTGATCGTCGCGGCGCAATCCTCGGGAGTCGCCATGCGCCCGACAGGAATATCTTTCAGGATCGTCGGTAGCCGCTCTTGCATGCCGGCGCGGGCCATCGCAGTATCAACCCAGCCGGGCGCGATGCCATAAAGCTGCACATCTTTCGGGGCAAGCTCAATCGCCAATGAGCGAGTCAGATTGATCAGTGCGGCCTTGGATGCGGCATAAAGTGCAGCGCCGGACTCGCCGCGAAAACCAACGCGGCTACATACGTTGATGATCTTGCCGCCTTCGCCCTGATTTTCAAACAAACGCGCTGCCAGCCGCGCGAGCCGAGCGGGTGATTCGAAGTTGATTGCAAAGGTCTTGCGAAGCGTCGCCTCAAATTCTGCGTCGCTCGCTTTCGAAAAATTCATTGGCATGTAAATGCCCGCGTTGTTCACCACCGCGTGAATCGGCCCTTCGTGTGAAGCCTGCACGATCAGCTGCTTGGCGGCTTCGGCGTTCGACAGGTCGCATCGATAGAGTCCGGAGGCGTTTTTGCCCAATTCTTCATGGGTGCGTTTGGCGTCGGCTTCGTCGTGGCCGTAGTGCATCGCCACGCTCCAGCCATCAAGCGCCAAGCGAATGGCGGTCGCTCGGCCAATGCCGCGGGAAGCACCCGTAACCAAAACTCGTCGTGCGCTCATAAGGTCTAGTTTGACATGCTAAACGTTAGCGTTCGCATCAATGACGATGGTGACCGGACCATCGTTCAATAATTCGATTTGCATGCTTGCGCCAAATACGCCGGTCTGAACACGAGCACCGAGCTTCACTAGTTCATCCACATAAGATTCAAAAAGCGCTTTTCCTTCGTCAAATTTTGCTGACTCGGTGAACCCAGGCCGCCGCGAAGCCCAAACGTCGCCGTAAAGAGTGAACTGTGAAATCACAAGCATATTGGGTCCATCTGCGCCTTCGGTCACGGTAGCCAAATTCAAATTGAGCTTGCCATCCGCGTCGTCAAAGATGCGTAAGCCGTAGGTGCGGTCGGCAACTTTTCTGACTTCCGTGGCGGTGTCATTGCGGTGGGCGGCCACCAGCACCATCAGCCCCGTTCCACATTCGCCGACAACCTTTCCATCAACGATGCACCGAGCCCACTTCACGCGCTGAACAACCGCTCTCACTTCGAGGCCCCTGGGCGGCCATAGATTCGCAGAATGCTGATGACGTCGGAAAAATGGCTGATTTTCGTCATCAAATAGTTCAAGTGTTCAATATCGCGGACGTCGAGCGTGACGTAAATTTCGGCGGTGCCGTTGGGCAGCGTCCGGATGTTTGCCCCCACAACATTGGTTTTTGATTCCCCAAAAACGGTGATGATGTCCATCAACAGACCCTGTCGATTGACCACTTGAATTTTCAGCTGGCCGCTGTAGACCTTGCCATCAGATGGCCACGCGAGTGCGGTCAGGCGCTCTGGCTCGGATTGCTCGAACGCAATCACATTTGAACATAGTTTTCGGTGGATGACGATGCCTTTGCCGCGCGTAACGTAGCCGATCACATCCTCACCAGGCAGTGGCTCGCAGCATTTTCCGCGCCGCAACATCACGTTGTCCACGCCGCCCGCGACCAGCATCACGTCGGCTTCCCTGCTCTTGGTTGTGTGGATCGGCGAATCCGAGGAGGGCTGCTGGGGCGTTAGGCCGCGCAGCTTTTGCACCATCGCCTGAACCGTCATCAACCCTTCGCCAACCTTGGCGAGCAAATCGGTTACGGTCTCGCAATCGGGGATCGTTTTGAGAACGTTGTTGAGCTTGTCTTCGCCGATGAACTCGCGCGGATCGAGCCCCTGCGAACGTAGTTCTTTTTCGATTGCTTCTTTGCCGCGTGAAGCATTTTCCTGCTTGTTGCGCTTACGAAAATAGCCGCGGAGTTTGCTGCGAGCGTGGGCGGATTTGGTGAATTCGAGCCAATCGAGGCTGGGTTGTGCGTTCGAGCGCGTGATCAACTCGACCACGTCACCGTTATTCAGCACGTTGGAAAGCGGAACAATTTGACCATTCACCTTTGAGCCAACAACGGTCAGGCCCAGCGAAGAGTGCACGCGAAACGCGAAATCGATCGGCGTCGATCCGGCGGGAAGGTCCAGCACGTCGCCCTTTGGTGTAAAAACAAAAACCTGTTCGCTGAAGAGGTCGGTCGAAAGTGAGCGCAAGAAGTCGCTGGAAGTCGTGTGGTCGGTGCTCCAATCGAAAAGTTGTTGGCGCAACTGGGTGAACTTTCCGGTCGAAGTTTGGGCGGCTGCGCCTTCTTTGTATGCCCAGTGCGCGGCCACGCCATACTCCGCGATCTGGTGCATTTCCTTTGTTCGAATCTGAATCTCTAGCGGGTCGCCGTGGGGGCCAACAACCTTCGTGTGCAGCGACTGGTAGCCATTGGGCTTCGGCTTGGCGATGTAGTCATAAAAAAGCTGAGGGATCGGCACCCAAAGGTCGTGGACGATGCCGAGCGCGAGATAGCATTCGGGCCCTGAATCCACGATGATCCGCATGGCGAGAAGGTCTAGGATTTCCTCGAACTTGAATCCGTGCCGGACGATTTTGTTCCAAATGCTGTACAAATGCTTTGGTCGGCCGTTGACTTCTGCGTCCAAAATTCCCCGCGATTCGAGCTTTTCTTTCACCTGCAAAATCGCTTCGCGCAATTCGGCCTCGCGGACGTCGCGCTTCTTGGAAACCAATTCGGTGATCTCCTGAAACTCCTTGGGGTGCAGGTATTTGAACGCCAAATCTTCGAGCTGCCACTTCACCTGCCAGATGCCGAGGCGGGCGGCGAGCGGCGCATAAATGTCCATCGTCTCGTTGGCGATCCGTGTGCGTTTTTCGGGCGCCATGTGGTCGAGGGTGCGCATGTTATGCAGTCGATCTGCGAGCTTGATGACCATGACGCGCATGTCGCTGGCCATGGCGAGCAACATTTTGCGCAAAGTTTCGGCGGCTTGGGCGCTTTTTGCGGCCTGCATTTGCCGTTCGGTTAGGGCGTCTTGCTGCTTGAATTTCAGCTTCGTCACGCCTTCGACGAGGTGCACCACGGTGTCGCCAAAGACCTCCGTAAGTTGGGTCGCCGAGTATTTTGGGCAATCTTCGAGAACGTCGTGCAGCAGCGCCGCGCAAATCGAGTCTTCGTCCATCCTCAGTTCGGCGACAATCTGGGCAACTGCCAGCGGGTGGGTGATGTAGGGCTCGCCCGATTGCCTGACCTGACCCGCGTGGGCGTCTTCCGCGACAAAAAATGCGTAGCGAATGCGCCGGAGGTTCGCGGTCGGGCTCTGCTCGCGGATCAAATCGAGCAAGGAATGAAGTCCTTCCGGTTCCTCCCACGAATGCGGAATCTCGTAGGCGTTGGACACTGGAACCTGACAGTTTATCCGATCAGACTTAACTTGAAGTTCGCTGCTGGAGGATGGTTCGAACGAGGTCCGCTTGCTCGGGCGTGTCGATGGCGCATTCGCTGGCCTCGGCCCGCGACATGCGAATCTTGATGCCGTTTTCCATAAATCGCAATTGTTCCAGCGTTTCGGCGAGCTCCAGTGGCGTTTGCTTCCAGTTGGCAAATTTCTGCACGATGTCGCCGCGAAATGCGTAAAGCCCGATGTGCTTTTTCACTGGTTCGGTTCGCTGAGAGCGTGGGAACGGAATCGCAAATCGGCTGAAATACATCGCATCGCCGTTCAAGTCGGTGACCACCTTTACGGTTGCCGGATTGTCATACTCCACGGGTGGGCAAATATCAAAAACGCTAGCCATTTGTACGCTCGCATCATCATTGAACGGCTGGGTGCAGGCGGCGATTGCGGATGGCCGGATCAATGGCTCGTCGCCCTGAACGTTGACGTAGATGTCGGCGGGCAACTTGCTCGCGACCTCAGCGATCCGGTCGGTGCCGGTGTTGTGGTTCGCTGACGTGATGATCGCCTCAGCGCCAAACTTTTTGCAGGCCGCGACGATTTCTTCGTCTGGCGTTGCCACGACGACGCGATCGGCCGCTTGGCTCGCTTGGCTGGCTTCCCAAACCCACTGCACCATCGGCTTGCCCAGCAGGTCAACGAGCGGCTTGCCGGGAAATCTGGATGCGCCCATGCGCGCGGGAATGACGATGATGCACGACATGGGGGATATTCTACGCGGAATGGCGGCGGTTGCGCGGGGGCAGTTTTTCCGCCGCCCGCGCAAGCTGGATCGCTTAGCTGCACCCGCTGGTGGAGCCGCAAGTGTTGCACTTCAGGCAAACCCCGTTTCGCACCAAGGTGAACGCGCCGCACTCGGTGCACGGGTCGCCTTCGTAGCCCTTTAGCCGCGCTTCCCTAACCTTCTCGGCCTGCTCGCCCTCGGTTGAAAGCAGCGCGGCGATCGTGGCGGGTTTGCCATCGATTTTTGGTTCCACGCTGGTTGTTGCGGCGGGACCGCTCGCCTCGCCTGGCCCTGGTCGATTGGACCGGTATCCGTGGCCCGAATTGTCGGCGGCGGTGATGCCCGGAGCGGTGCCGGCTACCTCTTCGCCGTCGTCTTCTGCCTCGAAATCCGGTTCCAGCGAGGGGCGCCCGACCGCATCGCCACGCAGGTCTTCGGGCTTGACCTGCACCAGGTCCGTGCGGCCCAAATACGACAGCGCGAGCTCCCGGAAAATGTAGTCGATGACCGAAGTTGACATTTTGATGTTCTCGTGTCCGCCAACGATGCCGTTCGGCTCGAATCGGGTGAACACGAATGCCTCGACAAATTCCTCGAGCGGAACACCATATTGCAGCCCCAACGAAATCGCGATGGCGAAGCAGTTCATCAGCGAACGGAACGCGGCCCCTTCGCGGTGCATGTCGATGAAGATTTCGCCCAAGCTTCCGTCGTCGTATTCGCCGGTGCGGATGTAGACCTTATGACCGCCGACGCGCGCCTTTTGGGTGTATCCCTTTCGGCGAGCGGGCATCAGGCGGCGCTTGGCGATGTAGCGATAAACCAGGCGTTGCGCGGCAGCACTCGCAGCGGCTGGTTCGGGTCCAGCTTCGTCCATCGTGGCTTCCAAAATCGCGGCGGCGGAGTCATCTACTGCTGCGTTCAGCGGCTGCGAGAGCTTGCTACCATCTCGGTAGAGAGCGTTCGCCTTCAGTCCGAGCCGCCATGAAAGCAAATAAGCGTCGTTCACGTCCTCGATCGAGGCTTCGGCGGGTAGGTTGATGGTCTTGCTGATCGCGCCAGAAAGGAACGGTTGCGCGGCCGCCATCATTTGAATGTGGCCATCGGCCGCGATGAACCGGCGACCCGTTCGGCCGCAGCGATTCGCGCAATCGAAAACGAGATAGTGCTCGACGCGCAAGTGCGGCGCACCCTCAATCGTCATCGTCCCGCAAACATAGGCGTTGGCCTCGGCGATTTCATCCTTCGTGAACCCGAGCTCCTCAAGCATGTTGAAGTTCCAATCGTTGAGTTGCGCCTCGGTGAAGTCCAGATAGGTCGTGCAGAATTGCTCGCCGACCGTCCACTTGTTGAACGCGAATTGCAGTTCAAACGCATTTTCAAGCGCATTTTCGATGCTCGTCAGCACCTCTTGCGTGAAGCCTTTTGCCTTCAGCGACTCTGGATTGATGTGCGGGCAACCGACCAGCGACTTGCGCCCAAGGCAGTACGCAACGACGTCTTCGATCTGCTCCTGGCTGTAGCCGAGCTTCTCCAATGCGGGCGGCACGGATTGGTTGACAATTTTGAAATACCCGCCTCCGGCCAGCTTTTTGAACTTGACCAATGCAAAATCTGGCTCGATACCGGTCGTGTCGCAATCCATGATCAGCCCGATGGTGCCCGTGGGAGCGAGGACGGTGACCTGTGCGTTGCGATAACCATGGGCTTCGCCGAGCTTTTCAGCGGCGTCCCAAGCCTCGCGAGCCGCCTTGAGCATGTCGGTGGGGCACTCGTCAGGGTCGATGCCGACTGGCGTTACGCTGAGTGACTCGTATTGATCGGTGGTCGCATTGTAAGCGGCGCGTCGATGATTCCGCACCACGCGTAACATGGGCTCGCGGTTGCGGCTGTATCCCTCAAATGTGCCCAATTCGCGAGCCATTTCCGCGCTCATGGCGTAGCTTTCTCCGCCCAATATCGCCGTCAACGCTCCCGCGATCGCTCTTCCCTGCGTGCTGTCGTAAGGAATCGCCATTTGCATTAGCAGCGCGCCGAGATTTGCATAGCCGAGTCCGAGCGTGCGGAAATTGAAGCTGAGTTCGGCGATTTCTTCAGACGGAAATTGCGCCATTAGGACGCTAATTTCGAGCACGACGGTCCACAGGCGAATCGCGTGGCGGTAGCCTTTCAGGTCAAATTCGCCGGTATTGGGGTCGAAGAACTTGATCAAGTTGATCGACGCCAGGTTGCACGCGGTGTCGTCCAGGAACATGTATTCCGAGCACGGATTGCTGGCGTTGATGCGTCCATCTGCGGGGCAAGTGTGCCAGTCGTTGATCGTCGTGTCGTACTGCAAGCCCGGGTCGGCGCTGAGCCAAGCGGACTCACAAATCTGCTCCCAGAGGTCGCGGGCGCGGATGGTCTTGTTCGATTTTCCATCGGTGCGGGCGGTCAGCGTCCAGTCGCCATCCGATTCGACAGCGGTCAAAAATTCCTGGTTTACGCGGACGGAATTGTTGGAGTTTTGGCCCGAAACCGTAACATAAGCTTCGCTTTCGTATCCCGTATCGAAGACAGGAAAATCAATCGCGGTTGCCCCGTTTTGGGCAAGCTGGATCGCGCGCTGAATGTAATTCGGGCTAATCGCGGCAACTTTGGCCTCGGCAATCGCCTTTCGAAGCAATCCGTTCGTTCGCGGGTTGAAGCGGTTTTGCGATTCGTCGCCAGGCAACCCGGTGTGGCAAGCGTGGATGATCGCGTTCAGGTGCCGATTATTGAGCGCAGAACCGGTGACGAGCGCCGCCACTTTCTGCTCTTCCTTGACCTTCCAGGTTACAAATTGCTCAATATCGGGATGGTCCACGTCCAAGCAGACCATTTTTGCTGCCCGGCGTGTGGTTCCACCGCTCTTGATCGCGCCGGCTGAGCGGTCGCCGACCCGCAAAAAGCTCATCAGGCCCGAGCTTCGGCCGCCGCCGGAGAGCCGCTCGCTTTCGCCGCGCACTTTCGAAAAGTTGGTGCCTACTCCGCTGCCGTATTTGAAAATGCGTGCTTCGCGAGTCCAAAGATCCATGATCCCGCCAGAGTTCACGAGATCATCCTTCACCGACAGGATGAAGCAGGCGTGGGGCTGCGGGCGCTCGTAGGCATTGGTCGATCGGGTCAGCTGCTGCGTTGCCGGGTCGACGTAGAAGTGCCCTTGTGCGGAACCGGTGATGCCATAAGCGTAATGCAGGCCAGTGTTGAACCATTGCGGCGAGTTGGGCGCCGCCACCTGGGCCGCCAACATGTAGCAAAGCTCATCATAAAACGCGTCGGCATCCGCTTTGCTGTCGAAATACTTGAACTTTTCGCCCCAATGACGCCAGCATCCCGCGAGGCGGTGGAAGACCTGGCGGGAATCCGTTTCGCAGTCTTGGGTGGCATCGCCGAACTCGCACAGGTTCTTTTCGCCATTTTCAGGATCGAGAAGGCCTGCTTTGCGAAAGTACTTTTGCGCGAGAATGTCGGTCGCGACTTGGGACCAGCCGTTCGGCACCATCACGTTTTCCATCGAAAAGACGGTTGATCCATCGGGATTGCGGATCTCGCTCTTGCGAGGTTCAAATGTCAGGTTCGCGTAGCATCCTTTGCCCGCTTTGGTGAAATATCTGCTAATTTTCATTCCGTTGACTCACAATTTTTCATACGCTCATACTTCGCCTTAACATGTAGACATGATACTACATGTCACCCTCATCTTGCGGCTTTTTATTCTGGGCCGCCCGCGGGAACGAGCACTTTACGTTCCTTTTGAACTTTTCTTACCGAATCCACAATTTTTCTAAATTCAATAGGGTCATCAAAAACCCGATATACGCTGGCGAACCGAACGTAGGCCACTTCATCAATTTCCAAAAGGGCCTGCTCGACTCGGTCGCCGATTTCGGTGCTCGAAACTTCGGGCTCGCAAAGGTCGAATAGCGCGCGCTCGATGAGTTCGCATGAGCTTCGCAGCTTTTCGTAGCTCACTGGCCTTTTGCGGCAAGCGGTGATCATTCCCGCTAGCACCTTATCCCGATCAAATTCCTCCCGACCGCTGTGCCTTTTGATGACAAAAAGCCGCGGCTTCTCGGGCTCTTCAAACGTCGTGAACCTACGGTTGCAGTTTGTGCATTCGCGTCTGCGCCGCACCGCTTCGTCATCACGAGCGGGTCTTGAGTCGAGTACTCGTTGGTCAGGGCAGCCGCAGTAGGGACACTTCATCGTTTGATCCTCCACTATATATAGTGGTCTTTCAGACTATACACCACAACGGATTGTATGTCAAGCCCTTTTTGTCCCCATTTTTCACACGAGTTTTGTCCGCCATCTTCACGGGTTATCCCAGGGCTTTCCACACGAATCTTATTGTCAAGAAATCTGAGCTAAATTGCGGGTCGTTTTAGCCCGAAAATTGAACTCAGGACAACACTGGTGTTTGATAGAGACTCAGCCAAGGGCACAAAGGGACAAGTTCTCACGCTGGAAGATGTGCAGCGCGCGCGATTTCGCGCGTTCTTGAAGTTCAATGCTGCGTTCTTGGTGTGGGTGCTTGCGTCGAGCCTTGGCCTGATTCCCCTGGAACCCTCCGATTTGGGCATCATCAACTCGCTTTGGGTTTCGGCCTCCAGCATCATCGCCGTATCTTGGATGGTCGCCACCTACCAGGGCATGAAGGTTGATAACCAGGCGGCCGGGCTATTTGGAGTTCGCCAGCGCAGTTTGGTTGCCGCCACGCTCATCGTCATCGGAATGCTGCTGTACTGCGCGGGCAATACGTATAGCGCGCTCAGTTTGGTTTTTGGGCAACCGCTCAGCTATCCATCTGGCGCAACTTGGCTTGTCATCGCGATGTATCCGACCATGGCTTTGGCACTATCGATGCTGCCGGGGCGAAGTGTTTCCGGTCTAGATAGGTTGCGCATTGGCCTGGATTCGGCGGTCACCGTGGTCACCGTGGCGATGTTTTACTGGTTCACCCACCTTGGACCGACGATCTATTCGCCGGAAAACAGCGGGTTAGCGCCGATGGTGCGCGCACTTTTCCCGCTTGGCGGACTGATGATGTTGGTCTCGCTGGTGGTGGTCAGCGCAAGGTCGTTTGACCGCAGCCAACGAATGTTTCGGGTAGGCATGCTTTTGGCGGTCACGCTTTGGCTTGTTATCGACAGTTTTGCCTACAAAACGATGCTGGCAACCGGCTCACTGGAAGGGTTTGATATTCTGCGCGTGGGGCGCTCGGTGGCCATGATGCTCATCGCGATAAGCTTTGGCGCGTTTGCGATTGCTAAAGAAGGCGAACAAAAACCGCCGAAGATCAAAATAGTGTTCTGGCGATCGATCATCCCGTATCTACTGGTGGTGCCCGCTATTGCTCTTTGCGTTGCCATCCAGGCGCAAAAGCTGAGCGGCCCCATCGTCGTTGGAACGTATGTTTGCGCCGCGGCTCTGACGATCCTCATCTTCGCGCGGCAGCTGCTATCGATCCACCAAAACCTTAGCCTGAACAACAAGCTCAACGACGCGCTGGAGATTGTCACGCAGAAGAATACAGAGATTCAGGGCTACGCCTTTAAGGTCTCTGCGCAGTACCAAGAGCTCGTGACCATGCAAAAGGAGCTGGAAAACAGCCACCGCGAGCTTGCGACCAAGAACACCCAACTCACTGCGAACCAGCAACAAACCCAAGAATTCGCCAACCGAGTCGAAGCCACGAATGTTGAACTCAAGGCAACCCAGAACCAGCTTCAGGACACGGTTCAAAAGCTATCGCAAAAGAACGCGGAAACAGAAAAGTACGCTAAG
>CAYRAX010000032.1:0-19227 GCA_964422285.1 uncultured Chthonomonas sp. | reverse complement strand
ATCAGTAGGCCGTGGACAAAAAGGACAAGTCGGTACATATGGAAAAACAACTACCCAATAAGCCCAATTTGGACCACCTTAAGGCCCAAGCAAAAGACCTGCTCAAGCAGCTCCGGTCAAACGACCCTAACGTCAAGCTCAGCCAAGCCCAGCACGCGCTCGCGCAACAATATGGCTTTGCCAGCTGGCCCAAGTTGGTTGAACGCGTACGAGAGATCGAACTCGCGCACCTGCAATATGAGCACGTCATCAAGATTGTCGAGCACGGTATCCGCGATGGACTCTTCGCGAGCGATTGTCGGCGCGTGCTCAGCTTGCACCCAGCAATGGCGAAGGCAAGCCTCGCATGCGCGCTTGTGGCGTTGGACTGGCAAGCCGCCGCCCAGCAACTGAGCAGCGCAAACATCAACGACCCAACCGGCGATCTTGGCGTTGCGCCCATTATCTATGCCGCTTTTTCGCCGTTCGGGCCAGAACGCACGGAGGAATATCAGCAAATCTTGCGTTCGTTGTTGGACTTGGGTGCAGATCCGAGCAGCGCATGGGTGAACCCGGCCTATCCAGACAGTCCCCTGTCGATTTTGTATGCGGCGAGCGGGCTGGTTCGGTCAGCCCGTGCGACGGAGATGCTTTTGCAGGCGGGCGCCAACCCCAACGATAATGAATCGCTCTACCACTCGACCGAAACGCGTGACCATTCTTGCCTCAAGCTGCTTCTGAAATATGGAGCAAAAACGCGGGGCACGAACGCCCTGATGCATATGCTGGATTATGAGGACCTCGAAGGCCTGAACTTGCTGCTAGAAGCAGGCGCCGACGTGGAGGAGGTTGGCGCGCTAGCCCACGCGATCCGGCAAGGGCGAAGCGACGCAATATTGCAGCGATTGGTGAGTGCGGGGGCCGATCCCCAGCGCCAATTTCACGGCACAAGCGCGGCAAAACTGGCATTTATCCGGGGTAGATCGCTCGATGCGCCATACGATCCGTCGGCAACGGATGAATTGTTGGCGGCCTGTTGGCGTGGCGACGTTGAAAGCGCAAAACAACGGCGGGATGCGCTTGCCAGCTTGCCGTTTTTCCGCCGACAGGCCTTTACGGATTCGTGTTGGGCTGGAAACAGCCGTGGAGTCGCCGCATTCTTGGCGGCGGGATTCACCATTCTGGATCGAGATAACAGCCGTGGCACGCCGCTACACATTGCGTGCTTTATCGGAAATCTTGAGTTGGTGAATGAGCTCCTCAAGTTCGATCCGCCGCTGGACGACCGAAATGACATGCACCAGGCGAACCCGATGCAATGGGCGGTTTACGCCTCTGAGTTTGCGGTTGGCAATTTTCCTGCGGCTGACTACCCGAGTGTAGTGGAACGGATGATTGCAGCGGGATCCCCAGCGCCGACCCACCTTTTCGGTAGTCCGGAAGTGCGCGAAATCCTCGGCAATCAGTGGCCCGACCTGGGCGAGCGTCCGCCCGGCGAATAGAAAGTGCTTCGCCGCTCCGGCAAAGATACTTGCGCGGAACATTCATCAATCGCCAGCAGGCGCAAGTAGGTTCGCCTCAGGTTCCAAAAGCTAGTATCAATACGGGGCGGCGAAAGGTCCAAATTGAATTTATAATGAAGGTGTCCGATCAAGAAGGACTTTGCGAGAGTTCGTGGGTCAAGGTGGCCCGCGCTCAACGATCGCTTCCAAGGGGAAAAGAATGAATTATTCAAAGCGTAATGTAGCGCTCGCAACGATGGCGTTTTTGGCTGTTGGTGCAAACGCGCTTAATATCACAATGAATCCAGTATCGACGTTCGGTCCTGGCGGGTTGCGAGCCGGATGGCTTGAGAACTCGGAATTGCCCGCTCGGCTCGACATCAACAATACGTCGCGCGGCTTGGCATACAACGCAGCGACCGGTCACTTGTTGCTGCTTTCGCGCGTTGGTGGCAACAACATCGTCGTATTGGACCCGAACACGGGCGCAGAACTCAGCACGATGAACATGGGCACCGGCGTCATTTCTGGTGGCGCAATCGGCGTCTCGAAGGTTGTTTGTTCCAGCGATGGGCAGATCTTTGCCACTAACGTGAGCACTGGACCACCCACCTCGCCTTACAAAGTCTATCGATGGGCCAACGAAGGCGACACTTTGGTTGCCGCAAACGCGTTCAGCGTAGTTCCATTGACCGGCGCGCGCGCGGGTGACACCCTGGACCTTATGGGTTCAGGCAACAACATCTTGATGGTTGCTGGTTATAGCAACTCGCCAGCCGTCACGGGCAACAACAGCTTCTGCACCTTGAAATGGGATGGCACGGCAGTGACTGCTACCCACATGCCGATCACCGCGAACGGCCAAGGTAAACCAGCAGCTGGCGACTTCCGATTGGGAATTTCCTTTATCGATAGCGATAAGGTAATCGGCAGCCAGTTTGGCACGAACTCAATGATCGCGCAATTCGACCAAACCACGCCCACCAATTCGAGTTTGCTCGCGGCGATCGCGCTGACGGCCGGTAATGAGAAGTCGTTCGACGTGGCTACGGTCGGCGGCGTACCCTTGCTGGCAACTGTTGACGTGGGTTCTGGTGCGCCGGCTAACAGCGGAACGCTGGTCTGCCGAATTTACGACATCACCAACCCGGTTGCGCCAGTCGCACTCGGATCGGCTCGAATTCCGACTTCCGACGACACTGCTTCGCTGGCAGTTAATGGCAACGGCTCCGGTCATGTCGTCTTCGGCAACATCTCGGGTACTTCGGCTCGCGTGTACTTCCTGACGACCAACAACGGTATCCAAGCGTTCGATGTGGCAATCGCTGCGGGTTCGTTGATGGGCACGGTGAACCTTGGCGCAGAATATGTTGGCGATATGTCGACGGTGCCGGTGACATTCCGATTCCGCAACGTGGGATCGACCACCGATATCGCGGTACGTACCGTGAACTTGGCCGCAGACGGAACTTACTCGGTTAAGCCCGCCTTGGCACCCGGAACCTACGATGTAACCTGCGAAGGTCCAACGTGGCTCCGCAACAACGTGGGAACCATCACCTTCACGACCGACGACGTTACCGATCAAAACGTCTCGATCTTGAACGGCGACTGCGACAACAATAACTTGATCAACACGGACGACTACCTGATTCTCTCGGGTTCGTTTGACCTTGTTGTTGGCGACCCGAATTTCGTGGCGGGCGCAGACCTGGACGGAAACGGCCTGGTCAACACGGACGACTACTTGATTCTTAGCAACAACTTCGACAACGTAGGCGTCGACTAATCCTCTTTTCGGGGGTGAATACGTGGGGGACGGGTTACGGCCCGTCCCCCCCTTTTTGTTTTGGTCGTGCTTTCGGCGGTAAAGTGCTCGGAATGGAAAATTCGGCGAATAAACGAATCGTTGCGCTGGATTTGTTGCGTGGGCTGGCCATATTGGGCATGGTTCTGTCGGGCCTGATTCCCGACACGTTGCCACGCTGGATGTACCACGCCCAGGTTCCGCCGCCCGATCGCGTTTTTGATCCCAATTTGCCGGGAATCACATGGGTCGATCTCGTGTTTCCGTTCTTCTTGTTCGCGATGGGAGTTGCCATTCCGATTGCGATGCAAGGTCTCGTTCGCTGTGCAGCGAGAACGAGTGACGTGGTCAAGCGCGTGGGTTCGCGGGCACTGAATCTCGCCGCTTTTGCAATACTTTCCCAGCATTTTCGTTTGGGCGAGTTAGGCAAGGCTTCTTGGGGCACCGCGCTTTGGGCGCTGCTTGGCTTTGCGTTGATGCTCGGCGCATTTTCCCGAATTAGCGGTCCAGCCTGGATCAAGCGAATTTGCGCACTTGGCTGCTTGATAATGCTGATGGCCTACCGGTATCCGAATGGTAACGTGGGGTTCGAGCAAGGCAGAATCGACATCATCCTCATGGTGCTGGCAAACGTGGCCTTCAGCGGCGCATTGATTTGGTGGCTGACCCGCGAAAAGCCGTGGCACCGCGTCGTGGCAATGGCCCTGGTGTATGCGCTCTTTCTCACGCGAGGTATGGGCGGCATTGGTGTTTTTGCTTGGAATTTTGATCCGGTCACCTATCTCAAGCCGGCATTGGAATCCTGGTACCGACTCGTGCCGGATATCTACAACATGGAGTTCCACAAGTATTTGTTGATCGTGCTGCCCGGTACGGTTGTGGGTGACATGTTATTGCACAGGCCGCCGATGCGCTGGACAACGGGGGCTGCGCAGCTGGCATTTTTGCTTGGGATTGGGGCTAGCGTGGTTGCGTGCGCCGGATTGCTGACGCGCGAAATCTGGTGGACAGCCTTGGGTCTATCGATTTGCGTCGGTGGCATGTGGAGCCTGGCAGCCGTAGAGCCTGAGTCTCGCGAGTCGGGGATTGTTCGGTTGTCGGCGCTGCTGGTGCTGATTGGCATGATCGCGGAGCCGCTGGGCGGCGGAATCAAGAAGGACCCTTCGGATCTCAGCTACTGGCTATTGACAGCGGGCCTAGCAGGGCTGATGCTCGTAGCGTTGATCGCGGCAGTCGCGCGGCTTGGTATTGAGCGTCGATCGCGGGTGATTGCGGATTGCGGCGCGAACCCGATAATGGCCTACGCTCTAGTCGCCAACTTCATCCCGTCGTTCAATTTCATCACCCAATATGGCGCGTACGCGGGGACCTGGTTCCAGAATCCTTGGTTGCTCGCGCTGATGGATGGCGGCATCAAAACGGCGTTGGTTGCGTGGCTTGCCGCATGGGCAACACGCAAAGGTTGGTTGCTTCGCGCATGAGCCAGCCTCCCGTGGCGGTTTGGGTGGTCACCGATATCGTGACTTCGGGCGCGGACGTTCGAAATGCACGTGAGCAACGGCACCGCGCACAGCATGTGAAGGCGTTGCAATCGGGCGTGCTTGGCATGCTCCAGCCAGCGTGGAATTGCCGCACGGTTGGAGACGAACGCATCATCGCGACCTGCAATTGGTACCAGGACGACGAATACGCCGAGCACTATCTGGACGAAATCAAGAGCCAGATCATGGCGCAATTTGATGTGTTTGCCGAGGTTCGCGCGCGGCGGGGTCAATGCCCGGGATGCGCTTGCGGCGTTTGCCAAAATCTATCCAATATTCACCTTCGGTCGGCGGTGGATGTGGATTCGAGCGACTCAATTGTGGGTCGCTTGCAGGCACTCAAAATTCCGTCGGATGACTTTCTGCTGGTTACCGATGGCGCGATCGACGCGCTTGGCGAGCTAGAAAATGCCGCGTTTGAGCCGCTTGAGGGAATAGGGCAGTTCTCGATGTTCGTTACCCCTGAACCAAAGGGTACATACCGCGGGTTCAAATGGGCGCTCAAGAACTGGTGGGCACTCAAATCGGGGCACTGAGGCTTATTGCGGCCCAGAAACCGTTCCAGAGACCGTGAATGCGCCGGTCGCGCCGGATGAGCCAAGCGCGCTGAAAACGACGTTATTCATGGTAACCGTAACCATGCCGTCGGAGATTGAAGTCACCGAAATGGTGCCGCTGGTCGCTCGCCACGTAAACGAAGTTGTATCGGTGATGTCGTACCAGCTAATCGAACCACTCGCGGTGCCGTTCGTTGAGTCAAGGTTGAAATTTTGTCCGACTGCAAGCGGAACAACGAGTTCCAATCCCAGCGAAATTCGGCGTCGTACCAGGCCGCTTGGCCCGGGTTCGACGTTTACAACCGCCGTATAGAAGCTCGCGCCAGAGTTTGTGGTCACGGAGCCCTGCGATCCGAAGGAAGTGATTCCGCTCGCGTTGACATTGCCGGTTACGCCGCTCAACGCAAGGTTGATGCTATTTTGAGGAGTACTGCCCCCGGTCGAACCGGCACCGGTGGTTCCGCCAGAGGTGGTTCCGCCATTGGTGCTTGGTGCGCTGCCGGTTGAGCCCCCGGTTGTTGGTCCGCCGGTCGTTGAACCTCCGGTGGTCGTTGTAAGGCCGCCCGAAGTACCGGAAGATGACCCGCCGCCACCGCCACAGCCGATGATGATCAGGGCGAGGCCGAGAAAGGCCGCAAGGGGATAAGCAGTTCGTGGGTTCATCATGCCAAATCGTTCGAATACTCCAAATTAGAGCATCGGCGATTTTGGGCCGGTTGCTTAGCTGGTTATAGAACCTGGACGTCGTGGGGTCCCTGCTGAACCTCACCGATGACCGCCGCGCTTTCGCCAGCCTGCTGTAGCCGCTGAACCACGGCGCTCGCCACCTCTCGGCTGACGATAAGGACCATCCCAATTCCCATGTTGAACGTTCGGTACATCTCTTGGATGGGAACGTTGCCCGATTGCTGGATCAGCGAGAAAATGGGCAGCGGAGTCCAGCTTCGGCGATCAATGGTGACGCGGATATCTGACGGAATCACCCGCTGGATATTGTCGGCGAGGCCACCGCCAGTGATGTGGGCCAAGGCATAAATCTCTGGCATGTCGGCGAGCATTGGCAGAATCGAGCGAGCGTAGCAACGATGGGGCCGCATCAGCTCTTCGCCGATGGTTGAACCTAAGCCGGGAACCTCGTCGCGTACCGATAAGCCGGCATGGTCGAATAGCGCGCGCCGGGCCAAGGAATAGCCGTTGGTATGCAGTCCCGAACTCGCGAGGCCAATGACCTGGTCGCCCGACTTCATTTTTGCCCGTGGCAACCGCTTTTCGAACTCGACGACGCCCACGATGGAACCCACAAGATCGATTTCATCATCTTGGTAAACGCCCGGCAACTCGGCAGTTTCACCACCGATCAGCGCGCAATCGAGAGATCGGCAAGCATCTGCCAAACTGGTCACCACGCGCTCGAATCGGGTTCCCACCAGCTTAGAACATCCAAAATAGTCCAAGAAGAACAGCGGTTTCGCGCCTTGACAGAGAATGTCGTTGACACAATGGTTGACCAAATCATGCCCGAGACCATCCCACAGATCGGTCATCGCAGCAACCTTGGTCTTGGTGCCGACGCCATCAATGCTACTGACCAGCACCGGCCGCTCATAGTCGGAAAGATTCGGGGCGAAGAGCGCGCCGAACCCACCAACGCCACCAATGACCCGGTCATCGTGGGTGTTACGGATGGAACTCGACACCGACCGGAGCACGCGCTGCGCTTCTTCGATGTCCACACCCGATGCTTGATAGGTTAGGCCTTGATCTGACATAGGCAACCCAACTGTACCCCGTTCGGAGACTGGCTACTTGGTGCGCTCGATCATCGCGTAGGCGTTGTGGTCGTGGATTGACTCGTGATTTTCGACCTCAATGCGGTAGGCCGTGATGCGCTCGTCAGCATCAAATGCCAGCGCGACCTCGCGAACCATATCCTCAACAAAGCGTGGATGATCGTAGGCAAGTTCGGTCACGAATTTCTCGTCGGGGCGCTTGAGGAGCGGGTAAAGCGGCGCCGAGGCACGCGATTCCACCATTTCGATGAGTTCTTCAATCCAAACAAGTGCGTTGGTCTTTATCGCCACCGAGACGTATCCGCGCTGGTTGTGCGCGCCGTAGTCGCTGATTTCGCGGCTGCATGGGCAGAGCGTTGTTACGGGAATCGTCACGAGAATTTCGAGGTCGGTGGTCTCGCCGCCGATTGCTCTAAATCCGCATTCGTAACCCATCATGCCCGCCTTTTCGGTTACCGGGGCGGGCTTGCTGATGAAAAAGGTGAAGTCGACGTCGAGGTGCGCGTTCTTGGCATTGAGCCGCTCGATCAGGCGTTCGACGATGACCGAAATTGAATCCACGCCGAACTCGCCGCCGAAGTCGCTAAGGACCTCCAAAAAGCGGCTCATGTGTGTGCCTTTGAAGTGGCTTGGCAGGTCCACGGTGAGCGTAAAGAGTCCGACCGTGTGCTGGATTCCGTTCGCTCGGTCCATCACGCGCATGGGGTGCTTGACGCGGCGAACGCCCACCCGGTCGATAGTGATATTGCGCTCGTCGTGGGAATTTTGGATATCGGTCAGAACGGCGGCTTTCGCGCCTTCAACTTTGTCTGGCATGGTTGTGAACGTCATCGTACTTCAAAAATGGGGATTTGTCGGTGCTACAGCTTCTACGCGCTGACATCTCCGAATGTTCTCTCGGAACGCAAATTCGAGCGGCTTGTTCATCGTACAATAGTAGTGAATCATGAGTTTTTCGAATATTCACGAGGCGCTCGAAGACCTGCGAGCTGGCAAAATGATCATCGTGGTCGACGACCCGGACCGCGAAAATGAAGGCGATTTGATCATGGCGGCAGACTGGTGCAACCCAGAAGCGATGAATTTTATGATAACCCACGGTCGCGGGGTCCCCTTTATTGCGGCGACCAGCGAGCGCATGGAAGAACTTGGCATTCCCATGATGACCAAGGTGAATACGGCGCGATTGGGCACCGCTATGGGCGAAACCGTGGACGCGCTGGCTGGCACAACTACCGGAGTTTCCGCTTTTGACCGCGCGAAGACGGTGGAAGTGTTCATCAACCCCAACGCAAAGCCGACCGATTTGGGCCGACCGGGGCACATGCTGACTTTGCGCGCGGAAAAGGGTGGAGTTTTGCGGCGGGCCGGACACACCGAGGCGAGCGTCGACCTCATGCGGCTGGCGAACCTGAATCCAGTGGCAGCGGGTTGCGAGATTCTGAACGAGGATGGGACAATGATGCGCCTTCCCGACCTGATCAAGTTTTCGGAAGCGCACGACTTGCGGTTGATCACGATTGCTGACCTGATCGCCTACCGTCGTCGCAACGAAAGGCTCGTGGAAGAGGTCGCCGGACCGATCGAATTCCCCTCGAAATACGGCACATTCACGATTCGCGCGTACGAGGGAACCGTGGACAAAACGCCCTATTTGGCGATCATCAAGGGTGACGTGTGCCGGGAAGAGCCGGTGCTCGTGCGCATGCACTCTTCTTGCCTAACCGGCGACATTTTGGGTTCGCTGCGCTGCGATTGCGGCGACCAACTTGCCCTTGCTTTGCAGCGAATTGAGCAAGAGGGTTGCGGAGTCGTTGTTTATATCGAGCAAGAAGGTCGCGGCATCGGCATCCTCAACAAGCTCAAGGCCTACGAATTGCAGGATCAAGGCATGGACACGGTCGAAGCCAACTTGGCGCTCGGTTTTAAGGCAGACCTGCGAGACTATGGACAGGGTGCCCAGGTGCTCGCCGATCTTGGAATCCACAAAATTCGCTTGATGACGAATAACCCGAAGAAGATCAGCGGGTTGCAGGGCTTTGGGCTCGAAATCGTGGATCAAGTTCCCATCGTTGCCGAGCCGCGCGACACTACGGAGAAATATCTGCGCACGAAGCAGGAAAAGATGGGGCACATCTTTCCCGCTTCGACTGATGCGGCGGAATAGTTAGGCTTTCAGCCAGCGATCCATCCAGTTGACGATTTCACCGAGCCGGTGGAGGCGCAGGTCCGGAGGGCCGGTGCGCGACATGCCGTGGAAGGTGCTGGAAGGATAACGCACGAACCTCGACGGCACGCCCTGCATTTGTAGCGCGTGGAAAACTTGTTCGCCTTGTTCGATATTGCAGCGCAAGTCTCCTTCGCTGTGGATCACCAGCGTCGGCGTTTCGACACCGTCAAAGTACGCGATTGGCGATTGCTTCCATAGCGCGCGAATGCTCTCCAGGTCGCCCCAAACGCAGCCGCCGAAATAGTCATCTTTGTTCATGGGGAAGTCGCTGCTGCCGCCCATCGAGACCAAATTGCTGACACAGCGATCGGTAATCGCCGCTTTGAAGGCGTTGGTGTGGCCAATCACCCAGTTCGTCATGTAGCCGCCGTAGCTGCCACCCATCACGCCCATTCGACCCGCGTTCACGTTCGGGTGGTGTTCCATGGCGTGGATGACCGTCTGAATATCTTGCCAATCCTTGTCGCCCCACGAGCCTTTGATCGCTTGGCAAAACTCTTCGCCGTAGCCTTTGCTCCCGCGCGGATTGGAGTAGAAGACGATGTATCCCGATGCCGCTAGGAGCTGGAATTCGTGGAAAAATGCCCAGCCGTATTGCGCGTGCGGGCCACCATGAATTTGCAAAATCGCCGGGTACTTGCTCTTTGCTGAGAAACCGTGTGGCTTCAAAACCCACGTATGGACCTTGTTGCCATCAGGCGATTCCAGCCACATTTCTTCGGGCTCGATGGCCTCAATTTCGTCGTGGAAGGGCTTATTGAATGCGGTCAGAATTCGCGGCGCCGGCTGGTGTTTGGCGAGTTCATAAACCGCGACCTCGGAGAGCGTGGTTGCGTCGCCATGAAGGCACGCGATGAATTCGCCGTCTTGACTAAGATTGCCGACCGTAATGTTGTGGTTGCCATGCGTCAGAAGTTGGCAGCCGCCAGTGTTGAGGGGCACGTAGGCCAGCTGCACCGAACCATGCCAACCGATGCTGACGTAGATGGCTTGGCTATCAGGCGTCCAATGGACAACGTAATCGCCGGCCGCGTCCTTCGTGTCGCTGAGCGACATGACGCCCATGCTGTAATCGTCCTTTTCGGTCAGGCAGCGCAAGTTTTTGCCATCGAGATCGACCACGTAGAGGTGCTGATTTTCGGTGCCCCAAGTTGCGTGCTCGTGCGTGCTGCCAACGTAAGCGACCATTTTTCCATTCGGCGAGACCGTAATTCCGCCCTTAGTTCCGCCGGGCAGGCCAGGTACTTGCTTTGCCTTTCCGTCCATTCCGACGATGTAAAGTTGGTCATTTGATTTTTCGCGGAAGGGGAACTTGCTTGCGCTGTGCGCGATCACTAGTTTGTCGGATGATGGCAGCCAGTCAAAGCTGTATTCACCCAGCGAATCTACGGCGTAGAGTTCCTTGTGCTCGCCAGTCTTGGCATCGACTATGTAAATCTTATAGCGCTGGTTATCGAAGTAGCCGTCGCCATCGAGTCGGTACCATTCGGAGTCGATTTCGTGCGGTGGAGTGCTGTGGCCGGTTTCCTCGCGTTCCTTTTTGGCTTTTTCAGTCCAAGCTGGATGGGTTTCGCGAAACGCGAGCGCGATTTTGGTGCCATCGGGAGACCATTTGAACCCGCCAATTGAGCCTTCGGGCAGGTCAGTGAGCTTGGTTGCCTCGCCGCCATTTCGGCGTAAAACGTAGATTTGCCCTTTGGGCTTGTCGCGCATGGAAATGAATGCGATCTTGGTCCCATCCGGCGACCAACGCGCATGGCCTGCGCCGGAATCTCCTTGGGTCCACTGGGTGACTTCGCCGTCGAGAGTCACGGTGAACAGGTTCGAAACCATCTTGTTTTTTTCGCCGAGGGTCTTTTTGGCAAACAGGATTTCGGATCCGCTCGGATGGACCTGCGGGTCGCTCACATACTGAATTTTCAGCAAGTCTTCGGCAGTAATCGCGCGTTTGGGCATGCGCGTTAGTTTACTTATGCGCCGCTAATGTCGGCGACCGAAAGTCCCTGTTGGGTGGCCTGCATGGGGTAGCCATCTGGATCTTCGAAATCCAGAAGTACCGCGCCAGGAATGTCGTGGAACGCCTCTGCGGTCCAGCACCCTGCCCCGCGAATCGCATCGCGCGCGGCCACAATGTCATCGACTTCGACACCAACAATCCAGCCTTGGCCGCGTTGGTTTTTCGCGTCTCCATCACCCAATGGAGTATGCAGGCCCAACTTAACGCCGCCAAGCACGATCTCGGACCAATGGACGCTTTCGTAGTTGACGTGCAATCCGAGCACATCACGATAGAAAGCGATGGAACGCTGCATGTTGTTCGTTTGCAGCAAGAGGGTGCCGATGCCGATGACCATTGCCATGATTATTGCGGATCGGCAGGTTAAAACGCCATGCCCTCGTAGTCGCGGATCAGCCCGACGACGCGGCCGATCACCCGACCATTGTCTTCCGGATGCACGGGAATCGGCTCGTACGCCGGGTTCGAAGGCAGCAACCGAATGCCTTCGCGGTCGCGGTGGAGCCGCTTTACGGTGGCCTCTTCATGAATAAGGAACGCCACCAAATCGCCGTGATTTGCGGTTTGTTGAGGCCGAATCACGACAAGATCGCGCGGCATGATGCCTTCGCCCGACATGGAATCGCCTTTAACGCGTAGCAAAAACGCGCCTTCGATATTGCGCACCATTTCCGCGGGAACGGGGATGAGGTCTTCGTAATCCTCCTGAGCGAGGATTGGCGAACCCGCGGCAATCGTACCAACCAGCGGCAGCATAGCCACGTTTTGGTTATTTTGGAATGATGGGTGGATCACACGAATGGAGCGTGGCGTATTGGCTCGCTCTAAGTAACCTTTTTTCTCGAGTGCATCGAGATGAACGGTCACTCCGCGCAACGATCCGATTTCAAAATGGGTGCCGATCTCGCGAATTGAGGGCGGATATCCTTCCTTTTGAATGTAGTCGATGATGAAGTGAAGAACCATTTCCTGTCGCTTCGTGAGATTTTTGGCCATTGACATCTTCCTTGTTCGAACAGTTTACACCTGATCCAGTATGGCATATCTACGTCTACGTGTTTTTGTTTCAAAAAAAGTTGGTGATGGGTGCCGTGTCATAATCAATCATTCCCTTGACTGACCGGAGTTAACGTTGTCCATTACGCAAGCTAGAACACTGATTGAAAAGACCGGATGCGGCACTTGGCTGCTTCTGGCGGTTGCCATCACCATGGTATTTGGGTATTCGTCGACGCAATGTTCGCGTGCGCGCAACGAAGAAGAGCTGATGAAGCAAAAACAAGGTTCCAAGCAGGGCGAGGCGATTGCATCGCTTGGAACGAGCAGCATTTTTGCCGAATCAATTGAGCAGGCGTTTGCGGCCCAAAAAGATCAATTTAATCAGATGCAGAACCAGCAGGGCGGACAAGCGGAACCGATTGCGCCCGGCATCGAAGCGTCTGCGTACGCTCAAGCTCTGGTCGCGACCGTGACTCAAGCCGTGGTTTCCGAAGTTGCCAAGGAAAATGGCGTTACGATCGCGGACGACGCGGTTCGCGCAAACCTAGATAAGTCGATGAAGGAGCAGCTTGACCGGATCAAGGCTCAATTCATTTCCGACAAGAAGCTTAAAACCGGGGCATCCGAAGCCGAATTCGATGCGATTTTGCAGAAAGAAATGGGCGTGAGTTTGGCCAAGGTCAACGAGCGAGTCGAACAAATTTTGGCTGATCCCATGCAAAAGTCCAAGGCGATCAGCGAGATGCTGCAAAAGAACTTGCTGGATCACTTCAAGTCCACGATTAACCCCACCGAGGATGAGGTCAAGCTTTCTGCGGCGTCGATGACTGTTCATCGAATTTTTGTTTCGAAGGCAGATCGCAACAAACTTGATGAGGCACTGGAAGCGATCAAAAAGGGTATGTCGTTTGAGGATGCGGTCAACAAATTCTCGCAAGATCCGAAATTTGGCGAAGGAAAGATTACAGATAATCCTCGCCCATTCATGATGAGCCAAGCGCTTGGTGAGCCCGGACTTGCGGACATGAAAAACGCGAAGATCGGCTACGTGAGCAAGGTCTGCGAAGAGCCCGACGGCTACTCGGTCTACAAAGTTTTGACGATGTCGAACGACCCGAAAGAGTACGAAAAAAACAAAGCAAAGCTTCGCGAAGGACTTGTTGGTCAATTGGCCAACGCGAAATATAGCGCTGCGGTTAAGGCGAAGCAAGACAAGGGCGGCATCAGTTGGAAGAGCACGGGCTTTAAGGCTCTTTACGATGTTGGAATGGCGCTCGCGAAGGCTGACAATAACAGCAAAGTTTTTGATGAAGTGCTGAATATGAACACGGCGAATACCGCCGATATGTACGGGCAGCGCGCGATGGCCTATGCCAAATATTTCGCGATGAGCCAAGTTTGGAACAAGCTGGACGACGCAGGAAAAACAAAGCGCGCGCCACAGAAAATTGAAGTTTTGCAGAGCATGTTGCAGGTGTTCGATAGCCCCGATTTGCGGCTCGATATGGCGGAGTGCTTCTTGCGCCTGAAGGACAAAGCGGTGGTTGAGCAAATCTTGCTCGCGGCAAATAACAACATGTCCTACCTGGGCGCGAATGGCAAGCTCAACTTTGACAAGGTGACAGAGACGCTGGCCAAAGCGAAGACAGCTGGACTCGTTGACGCCAAAGCCGAGGGCGAAATTCTGAAAGCGCAGGGCCAATGGAAAACCGAGTACAAGCGCGTTCAGGAAGAAATTGCGAAGCAGAAGGCCGAAGAAGAGAAGATGCGCAAGCAGGCTGAGGAAGAATCCAAAAAGGCCGAAGAAGAAGCTAAGAAAAAAGCAGAAACTGAGAAGAAATCTGGCGGAGCGAGCACGGCAACTCCTGGCACCAAACCCCTCGATAGCAGCGCTTTGGGCGGCACGCCACCAGCTACGCCTCCTTCTGCTCCGGCAAAGCCTGGCGGGTAGGCGCGGTGGCTAGGTTGATTTTGGTCGCCACGCCGTTGGGCAACTTGGGCGACCTATCTCCTCGGGCGGCTGAGGCGCTGCGCGATGCAGACCGTTGGTTTGTCGAAGACACGCGAGTGAGCGGCAAATTGGCCGCCCACCTTGGTGTCAAAAAGTCGATGACCACCGTGAACGAGCACACGACGCTTGATCGTATCGAAAGCCTCGTCGCGGGTCTCGGCGAATCTGAAACCGTGGCGTTGCTCTCCGATGCGGGATCGCCTGTGGTTAGCGACCCTGGCACGCTGGTTGTGGATTGCGCAGTTCGCCAGGGCCTGATCATCGAAGCGGTTCCCGGTCCTTCTGCGCCGATTTTGGCGCTGACATTGAGCGGATTTTTCGGTCAGCGCTTCGTGTTTTTGGGATTTTTGGGTCGAAAGATTGGCGATGTGCGCAAGGAATTGGAGCCGTTTGTCGATTCGCCCATGACGCTGATCTTGTTCGAATCGCCCCATCGCATCGAAAAAATGCTGGAATGGTGCGCGGAAATTTTGGGCCCCCGGCGATTTGCCTTGTGCCGCGAACTGACGAAGCTCCACGAACAGGTTTGGCGCGGCGAATTGGGCGAGCCGACGCCAAAGAATGTCAATTTGAAAGGCGAAATGACCTTGGTGATCGAAGGTCGGCGCAGGCAGAGGCGCGGCGCGGAGTAGCAACTTATTCGACGGTTCGGGAACCTTCTTGTCATGCAGAATCGTCTTTCCTACGAATGCACGTCGAGCGTCTGGCTTGGCGTGGTATTCTCTGCGGAGCGAGCGGAGTCTCGCCAAAGGCTCATACGGACGATGAATCGGATCATTTGCATCATAGTTTTTATCGCGGCATTCGTCGCGTCGGTTTTTGGGCAAGATTCGACATACCGCCTACAACCGGAAGACGTTGTCCGAATTCAAATTTACAATGAGCAGCAAGTGACTGCGGTCGTGCCAGTCGGCAAAGATGGCAACATCAGCGCCCCATTTGTGGGGATCATGCGCGCCGAAGGCAAAACGACCAGCGAACTTGAAGCCGACCTGGTGCAAGAGTACATTCGGAAGTTGCGCCTGCGCGATCCGCGCGTTTCGGTGACAATCGAGCGGTTCCGACCCGTTTATGCCAGCATCGGCGGCGCGGTCAACCGGCCCGGTCGATACGAAATTCGACCGACCGATACTGTATTGCAGTTGATTAACCAAGGCGGCGGACCGGTTTTCAGCAACGGCAATGTCGCGGCAGATTTGCGAAAGGCAACACTGCAACGCGGCAACACGCGCGAATTGATCCCGATCGACCTGGACGCATTGCTCAATCGCGGCGACCGGTCGCAAGATTACGTTTTGCAAGATGGCGACATTTTGAGCATTCCGGAAGACAAGAACAATCGGATCAACCTGATTGGTGCTATCCAGCGGCCGAGCAGCTATCCCTATACCGATGGCATGAACCTAGCCGACGCGATCGCGCTGGCGGGCGACTCGATTCCCTATCGATCCAAGATGAGCGAAACGCTCGTCATTCGAAAGCGACCAGGCATGCCCGGGCAGTACATTCGCATCAAATGCAACTTTGTGAGCTACCTAACGAAGGGTGATGCATCGCAAAATATCACGCTCAAAGCGGGCGACATCGTATTTATTCCCGAAACCAAGACGCCGAGCACCGGACGAATCGGTGAGATCGCGAGCGCATTGGCCAACTCCTTCTATATCCTCGACCGATTCGGAATTAACATCCTCGGCCGACGATAAGCAAGCACAAGTACGGGCACAACTTGATGAGGTTGTGCCCGTTTTGTGTCTCAATCTCGGATAAAATCGTCAGCATGCTTTGGCACCTTGCTCTCGCCGCTGTCGCTGGCAGCCATCACGTCTCGCTCTTTCGCGGCGGTCCCGGCGATCAGGACTTTCGGCATTGGGCTGTCGAAGACACGACGCTTTCCCAAACTCGTCCGATAGACAACTTTGGTCGCGAGTTGACTTTGGAGTCAGGCCCCGGCAAAACGATTCTCATCCGGTTTGCCGATCTGCCGCGTATGTTGGGGCGGAATGCGACCGTGAGCAACGCAAAGTTGACGCTACACCGTCGCGTCGGATTAATGCCGAAAAAGGTACGCGTCTCGGTGGTTCGCGATGTTTGGGGCGAAGGGCCAGGACGGACGCTGCTCAAGGGCATCACTGCGCAAAGCGATCACGTTGCTTCACCGAACGGTACGAATGGTGCCGCAAACTGGCGATTTCGCATGGGCGGCACGGACTCGCTTGCTTGGTCGGTTCCGGGTGCATCGTTAGGCACCGAAGTCAACGAAATCAAAGGCGTTACGGTCGCCGAAAATGGGGATGCGCTGGTCCTTTCTGGACTCGATGCCGCCGTTCAAGCGATGTACGCAAACCCCGGTGAGAACTTTGGAATTGCGATTCAAACCGACGAAGAGATCACTTTCGCATCCAGTGATTCACCGGATCTCAGGCCATCGCTAGACTTGGATTTTGAGAATGCTACTGTTGCAATGCCGGACCTAGCGATTACCAAGTTGGTCGTTGCGGGTGGCACGGCGGAAGTTACGATTCAAAATACGTCTGACACACCGAGCAAAGAAGCGGTCTTGCAATGGCGCATTTCAGGCCGGCGGGCGGGATCGACCATCGTGCCATCGCTTGGCAAGGGTCAATCAAAATCGTTTCAGACTCAGGCAGACTCCAAATCTTGCGTTTCAGCGTCAATCGTAACGACCGGCGCGGACGCATGGCCAGCCGACAATGTGGCGACGCACTATGGTGGCGCGCGGCAGGTTGCGGTCGATGCGGCTGATGCGGCTGCGATGATGCCAGTCGTCGAGTTTGTGAACAGCGTCGTTTTTCCACAAAGCCGATTTTCTTTTGCGATGCAAGGCTCGTCATGCCGAATTGCGGTTGGCGCGGAAGGGTCGAAGGTTGCTTTGGGTTCCAATTTGCGAGCGAGCGTCAGGAATGTGCTGCTTGCGCTGGGTGTGCCTGAGCTTCGGGCTCCTGGCGCGTCGACCGACATGTATCCCGGCGTTTTGGGCTACGGCGACACGCGCGATGATGTTGGGGTTCCGCGGTTCTTGCCGCTGCGCTACGAACCCGTGCGCGATCCGCTGATCGAAGAAGCGAAGCTCACGCCGACAGACCTACTTTCGGCCACCGAGGTGGCGATCTTGGCATCCAATCCGATCAGCCTGGATAAGGTCGTGCCCAAGGTCATCGTGACGAAGTGGATGGACGAGGCGAACAGGCCGCTCGCCAACTGTGACCTTGAAATCGTGCGGCAAAGCGCGAAAGGCGCGCTCGAAGTTGTCGCGACCGTGAAGACTAGCGAATCCGGCGCGATGCGGCTACCGGAGGAAGTCCGACTGGCGCTGGCACAATCGCCGCAAAACGCCGCGCTTGGTGCGCGCAAGAAGGACGACGGCAACCTGGTTTTGGGCTACATCAAGCTTTGGCAGGCCGCCGACGCCATGAGTCGCAGCCGCACCGATCTGGCTCAAATCACCGCGGAAATGCCGCTCGCGTCGGTCGCGGATGTCGCCTCGAACCTCGCCAATGGCCGCATCATCACCGACAGTTTGAACCGCTTTCCTGCCGAACTAAAAGCACTGTGCGACGGCGACCGGTACTCACAGGTTGAGTTTTCGGATAACGGCTGGGTTACGATTGATTTGGGACGCGACCGAGTGGTTGCAGAAGTCCGATTGACGGTTATGGGCGAGTCGATTTGGCCAAGTTTCGACATCAATTTTTGGGGGACCGGTCAATCCGAAGCGATCGCCAGCCGTTGGGGTGGCACGACTTTGGGGCCCTGGACGCTGGAAAACCGCAGCGAAATGCAGCTGAGCGACGGCGTGCGGGTGCGCGACATGATTTTGAAAGGCGTGCCGACCGAGATGCGCTACATCAAGCTGCAATTTTCAAAGGCGGTTAAGCCCGTCCAAATTTCAGAGATCAGGGCACTGTCACTCAAGAATTAGTCAGTTCTGGTACCCTGTTCGGGCATGCCCGACGTTCATATCGTCCCGCTAGGCGGGGCATCCGAAATTGGCAAGAATTGCACCTGCGTGATTCAAGGCGACGATATGGTCGTTGTCGATGTTGGGCTGTCGTTTCCCAATGAGGAAATGCACGGGGTCGATATCGTCATCCCCGATTTCCAGTTCATCTTAGAAAACAAGCACAAGCTCCGCGCGATATTTTTGACCCACGCGCACGAAGACCATATTGGCGCGTTGCCGTATTTGCTCGAAAAGGTCGAGTGTCCGGTGTATTCGACGCAATTCACCTTGTCGATGGTGCGACGTAAGTTGGAAGAACGCCTGGAAGTCAAGCTGAACATGCTGATCCCGATGAAGCCGGGTGACGTGGTCACGTGCGGTTCGCTGAGCGTTGAACCGATCCGGGTGACGCACTCGATACCGGATACGATGGCTTTGGCGATCAAGACGCAGCATGGATACGTGCTGTTCACCGCCGATTTTAAGTTCGATTTTTCGCCCATCGACCAGAAGCTGAGCGATCTTTCGCGACTTGCCCAGATCGGCGATGAGGGTGTGGTTTGCCTCGTCAGCGACTCGACCAACATCGAGCGGGCGGGATGGAGCCCGAGCGAATCGTTGGTCGCCAACGGCTTTCGTAAGATCTTTGCCCAAAGCGAAGGGCGAGTGTTGATCACTTCCTTTGCCAGCAACATTCACCGCATGCAACAGGCCTTCACGGTCGCCGCCGAACTGGGCCGCAAAGTCGCGGTGGCAGGAAGGCGGATGGAACAGACGGTCGACCTCTGCATTCGCGGCGAATACCTGAAAATTCCCTACGGAACGCAAAT
>CAYRAX010000031.1:0-19273 GCA_964422285.1 uncultured Chthonomonas sp. | reverse complement strand
CGAAGACGATTAACCCGTGCTCGGTAGCATAGCGGCAAGGCGAGCTTGCTGAGCCTTTGCTTGACTCATCGCGCTCTCCATCGCCAGGAACTGTGCCCGCAACCGCTGCTCTTTCGCCGCGAGACGCGACTGCATATCGCTGATGCGAGCGGTATAGTCATCGACTTGCGATTGGAGTGTCTTGTCGTTTTGGGTTAATGTGCCGCTGATGGAGTCTAGGAACCCATCGAGCCGGTCATTTACTCGCATCGCCGCGCCTTTCAGAAAACTTACGCTGCCCACCGCGCCGGTGGACGATCCCGAATAGATCACAGCAAGGCCGCTCGCGCCATTGGCTGAATTGTCCGTAGCGGTGAGAGTTTGACCGAGCCCGGTAGCTGCGTAGCCGTTGATGGTTCCGGCGACATCGAGGCCTTGGGTGACAGATGTTTCGCCGGCGGTTCCCACGCCAGTTCCTCCCGAGTTTTCTGCGGCGTCGCTTACCACAGTAAAACGACCGGGCGCGCCGTACTTTGCGGAAACAATCTTGAGTGCGCCGCCTTCGTTTGAGGCAACGATTTTGTCTTTCAGGCGTGAGTCGTTATTGATGGCGTCAACCACGCTGGCAATGGATTGATCTTTGGTCAAGCTCAAGGTAATTGCTGAACCACCAAAGAGCTCGCCCCCGAATGTGAGGGTTTCATCATTTGAAAGCAGAGCAAACGTCTTGCCTGCCAAAAATTCCGACTTCGTCGCGGCCTGCGTGATGTTTACTTGGTAAGGGCTTGCGTTACTCACAGTCTTGACGCTACTGCTAGCGTATGTGAGGTTCGCGCCGGTAGCCGTTCCGGTCGTTTTGAAGAGCTTTGCGAGCGAATTCGGGTCCGCCGCCAAAGCGGTTTTCAGCTTCGACTCATCGAGGGTCATCATTCCCTTGTCGTCGATGCTGAATCCCACCAAAGCGAGGTTGGTGTAACCCGTGGCGTTGCCGGTGATGTCGGCAAAAATCTGGTTGCCGAGATCGGTGGAAACCTGTTGGGAGATTGGGTCGCCGAAGAGTGGTCCGGCTTCGAAGGTTTCTTTATCGAAGCTACTGTATTGCTGGACAAAGCTGGTGACGTTGTTGTAGGCATCCACAAACGCTTTGACTGACTTTGCGACCGAATCATCATCGCGGGTGAGAGAAAGGCTACTCGTCTTGGGCGTGTTGGCATCAGCGGTGAGCAGTGTAAGGCTCGCGCCGGGGATCGCGTCGGTGATCGTGTTGGACGCGCTTGTGAGGTTGACTCCGTCTAGGCTATACACGGCGTCCCGGGCTTCCAAGAGCTGGCTATTGCGCTTGGTGATCCCGAGGTCGGTGAAGAAATTCTTTTCGGCTCCAAAGATTGGCGTTGCGGCTCCGTCGATTTGCAACCGGTAAACCGTCTTGCCCATTTCGGTCGATGAGACGATGCTGGCATCCGCCATGCTGATCCCCGATTGCGCGTTGATCTTGTCCTTGAGCGTGGTCAGCGTGTCGTTGTTCATGTCCACGCTGATCGGAATGCTATTGATCGTGACATTGAACACGCCGGTACCGGTGAAGCCCGCGATTTCAGAGAGTTTTTGGTTGGGGCTTGAAGCCGCGTTGCTCAGTGCGCCGTTGGTCACCGCCTGCCGGACGGAAGTGGAAGTGAAGCCGAGCGATGCCAACACCGTGCCGCTCGTGTCTTCCATGCGTAGGTTTTTCAGCTTGCCGCTGTCCTTCGCGGTGATCGTCAAATAGGTCTGGTTGGTCCCGCCATTGATGATGCTAGCGGTAAAGTCGCCGCCCGCGTTGTTGATCTTCTCCGCCACCGCCTTGATCGAATCGGTATTGGTCACGCTGATCGACTTTCCGTTGATGGAAAATGTGCCGGTGAAGCCGAGTGCGGTGTCGAGGCTCGCTTGGGCATTGCTGCTCAGCTTTTGGGCCTGTGCCAGTTGGTAGCTCTTGAGGTCATAGCTACCCTGTGTTGAGCTCGACGAGCTTGCAAGGGTGGCAACAGCGGAATCTGAACTCGTCGCCTTCATCGGGTTAAACACCGATGCGCTGTTCAGGCCGTTTGCGGCGGTTTTCAGGCTGCTCAATACCGATCGGTATTGGGTGTACAGAGCCATTTTGCCCTGCAGTTGCTTCTGCGAGTTTTGCAGGCGGGTCACGCCGATGCCTTCCAGCTGCATAAGCCGCTGGATCATGGAATCGGTGTCGATTCCACTTGCGAGTCCGCTAAACGATATTCCTGCGCTATTCCCTAAGCTCATGGTTTAATCCTGTTCTCATCCTGAGATAGATAGTCAATTCCACGATGAGTCTCTCCCCATTTTTCAGTAAATTGCGAGGATCTAGGCAAAAACTCCCAGCATGTCAGCGGCTTCTTCCAGCTTCACTTCGGTCTCGGCCTTGATTTCCAGCAGGTCTTCCTCAGTCATGCGTAGCCATTCCCGAGTTTGCGGGTCCATGGTTGCCAGCATGCTTTCGGTCGGGGTCTCACGGCAAATAGCCGCGGCGATTCGGTCCGCCACGTGAACGCTGCAGAGGCTCGGAATGGGTTCGCCACCAAACGGACCCTCGTGATTTCCGACGAGCAGTGCCAAATTCTCCGGCAGCTTCCAAAAGATCGCCAATTGCTGGCCCGCGTCTGCGTGGTTAAGTTGAAATGCTCGATTTTCGAGATCGGCTAGGTTCTCGCCATTGGAAAAGTGCTTCGAAAAGACGCTCGCGTAAACCTTTGAGAATTGGGAAACCATGAACAAAGCGCCGATGTTCGAGAGCAAGCCGCCCGAAAACACAAAGTCGTGCTCGGCGTGGTCAACTCGCTTGCGCTTGGCAACGATCTGTGCGCCGCTGGCGGTGGCCACGGCATGCCGCCACAGGTACAAATGAATTCGCTTCATTTCGGGGGTTGTGGCCTCGAATGCCTTGGCTGTACTCAAGCTCAAAACCAGATTTCGAACTTGGTCGAATCCCAAAATAATGACCGCTTGACCAATGCTGCTCACCTGTCCAGCCAGTCCAAAGTACGGCGAATTGACCACGCGCAGCACCTTCGTGCTGATCGCTTGGTCGTTCGCGATGTAGTTTTCGAGTTCGCTGGCCCGGCTAGTATCGCTGCCGGTCAGCTGCAACACTTTTGTGACGACAGTTGGCAACGGCGGCAAGTCTTTCATTGCTCGCTCAAGAGTTACCAATGTACTATTTTTCTTTGGTACAGCACTCATTTTTGTCTTCGCTTCTCCTATATTTACAATTCATTTGTTGATCAGGCTGTTGACATCCAAGATGAGGGCGACATTTCCATCACCCAGTATCGTTGCGCCGCTAATTCCTGCGGCATCTCCACAATGGCGGCTCAAGCTCTTGATGACTACCTCTTGCTCGCCAATCAACGTGTCAACCACCAATCCAAATCGTCGCTCGCCGACTCCAACGATCACGACATAAAGCGATTCATCGTCCTCTGGGACCGCGCCTTTGCACTTCGCTTCGGCTTTTGCCTTAACGCGGTCTGTTTTGGCGATCTGGGGCGGCGCAACTGGTGCACTTTTGCCACCGAACAAACTCGACAGGCGCACGAGCGGCGTGGTCATTCCGCGAATGACAACAACGTCGTTCTGGTTCACTCGCTGGACTTCGTTCCAATCGATCAGGAGCGTTTCGATCACGCTTCCGAGCGGCACAACGTAGCAAACGTCGCTGACCGAAACCAGCAGGCCGCGAATGATCGCCAGAGTCAATGGCAGGCGCAGCGTAAATCTCGTGCCCTTGCCTTGCCAGGTTTCCAGGTCGATCAAGCCGCCCAGTTTGCTCAGGTTGCTGCGCACGATGTCCATGCCGACTCCGCGCCCGCTGACTTCGCTGACCTCGCTGGCCGTGCTGAACCCACTCGCAAAAATAAATTGCAAGATGTCCCGCTCTGGCATCGAGGCAGCTGCTTCCCGGCTCACCAAACCGTTTTGAATGGCCTTTTCTTTGATGACCTCGGTGTTGATGCCCTTACCGTCGTCGATGATTTCGATTACGATGTGGTTTTCTTCGTGTCGGGCATTGAGTTCGATGCGTCCGCTTTCGGGCTTGCCGGCCAGCAATCGTTGCTCGGTGGTCTCTAGGCCGTGGTCGGCGGAGTTGCGCAAGATATGCAAGAGCGGGTCTCCGATGACCTCGATGACGCTGCGGTCGAGTTCGGTTTCGCCTCCGGTGAGGACGAGTTCGATTTTTTTATCGAGCTTTTGTGCGAGGTCGCGGATGACGCGTGGGAACCGGTTAAAGACGGTTTCGATTGGCATCATTCGCGCTCGCATGATTTGGTCTTGGAGGTCGGTTGTGATGCGGGCGATGTGTCCCACGGTTTCGGCGAGAGCGTCGATGGAGTTATCGGAATACTTTGCGGCGAGGTCGCTACCGATTCGAGCGATTCGTGTGCGGTCGATGACCAGCTCGCCCACCAAGTTCATCAAAGCATCCAGCCGGACGACATCCACGCGAACCGTTTGGCCCGATTCGGTTTTGGGTGGCGCGGGTGGACTTGTCGTTTTGGGCTTTTCGGCGGTCGGCTTTTGCAAGATGGCGGGCGGTTCGGCGGGGCTGATCGGTCCATCGGCGGTCGAATCCGCGCTGGCCTGCTCGGGTTCGGGAGACAGTTCTTGCTCCGGCTTCGAAGGCGGTGCAACTGAGTCTTGGCCCCAAACCGACATCACGCAGCTTTCGATGTCCGTCACTGCACTAAATTTCGCCTCAATCTCCGCGATGTCCGCGTTGCATTGAAAAGCGAGCAGAAAATCGTGATCAAATTGCTCTTCTTCCAGTTGCTCGCGCGATGGCGAACAAGCCAGCAGCTCGCCCGCTTCCTCGATGATGCTGGTGATCATGAAAACGCGAACGTATTTCATCACGCACTCGTGGTGCAATTTGAATTCAACCTTGACGATGGTGCCATGCTTTGCGGCCTCATCGAGCGCGGCCTCAACATCAGCCGGAAATGCCAGCTCAGCGGCCTGACCATCCACACCCGCCGCCCCAGTCTGGTTCAAAAAGCCCTTAAGCTCAGCCACCAGCGCGCCGCATTCCACCGAATCGCCGGTCCCGCCGCGCAATGAATCCGTCATCGCCACCAAGTTGTCCAAGCAAGAAAGGAGAGCGTTCGCAATCGGCGTCGTAAGGACCAAGCCATCATTCCGTAGCTGATCCAACACGTTTTCCATCTCGTGCGTAAGCTCCGCCATGTCGGTAAAGCCCATCGCACGCGAGCTGCCCTTTAGAGTGTGCGCCGCACGAAAAATAATCTGAAGCCGATCCTTGCTCGGGTCGGTCTCCAGCTTCAGCGTCTCCGCTTCCAAAATCTCCAGCTGCTCTTCGGCCTCTTGCAAAAAAAGGTCAAGATATTGCGTCATATCAAGCTCAGGCGTCATAGTTTCAATCCAAAATCAATCCAATTCCCAAAAGCGTCAAGCCGCCAAAGCGCAATCCAAATCAAGCAGAGTAATCAAGCTGCCACCCTCTTTTGCGACCCCACGAATAAAGTCGGCCTTAACCCGGTCCGATACCGCCGGAGGACCCTCGACCTGATCTGCCGAAAGCGCAATGACCTCGCGAACGCCATCAACCAAGACCCCAACGTTGCCGCCGTCCGAATCCACCACAATAATCCGAGCCGAATCCGAATCCGCCGTCTCACCCATCCCAAATCGAATCCCAAGATCAATCACCGGAATCGTCTTGCCACGAAGGTTCACCAAACCACGAACGTACCCCGCAACCCCCGGAATCGGCGTAATCTCACGCAATCGAATGATCTCCACCACCCGAAAAATGTCCAAACCGTAATGCTCGCCCCTAAGGTTAAAAATAACCACCTGCTCACCCATCGAACTAAAGGTCTCTGTCACCATCGTAATACGCCCCATGATAATTATTTATTGGTGCGACCCGCCCACTTCTGCCGACAACAATCCCCAAACCTAGAACACATTGTAAAATCTGAATAAAACCCATCGAACCCAGAACCGATAACCCAACTGATCGCCCTCGATCTCGATGGCACCACACTACAACCCGACCGCACTGTTGGGGATAGGATGCGCTAGACGCGATTCGACGTGCAATTGACTCCGGAATCCAAGTTGCATTCGCCAGCGGACGCATGCAAACCACAATCCAGCCCTATATCGAAATCGTACAACGAAAAATGCCGATCGTGGCGTGCAATGGTGCCCAAGTGATTGACCAATTGGGTCACGTAGTCCACCACGTGACACTAAATGATGCGGTCAAGAACGCAATAATCGACTACGCGCTGACACACAATATCCAGATAAACCTTTACGCAAGCAACCAAACCTTCTCGACTAACCGCACCCAATGGGGCGAACTCTATCTCAAGCGAGTCGCCGTCGCCGCGCCAACATTCGTCGAACCAAATTTCCTAAGGTCCACGCCAGCCACCAAAATCCTGCTCGTCGATGACCCAGAGCGCATCCCGTCACACCAGGCCGCATTCACAAAGCAGGTAGAGCACAGGGCCGAGCTCGTTATCTCAGAACCCGAATACCTAGAATTTCTACCGGCTGGTGTGAATAAAGGGGCTGGGTTGGAACGATTGGCGTCCCATCTGCGGTTGATGCCTGGACATGTTGCCGCGATCGGCGATTACCTGAACGACCTCGAAATGCTCAAATGGGCCGGGAAGTGCGCAGCCCCCGCTAATGCCCATCCGAAGATTCTTGATGCGGTCCGGGCAGTCTATCCGTCTCATGATAAAGGTGGCGTCGCCCAGTTCATCGACGCAATCTTGCATAATAACCACGAAGCCGTCAAAGCCAAAAAGCCATGAACCCAAAGCGAATCGCCATCACCACGCTTGCGTTAGCCGCATCACTCGCCCAAGCACAAACCCTTTCCGTCACATTCCCCGGAAATAATGAAGTGCTCGGTAAAACAAACCAAATCAAATTTCTCTCCACCGATGCAAATTCGCAAATCCGAATCGTCGCTACCGTCACCAAAAACGACGATGCAAACATCAAGTTCACCGCCGAAAGCTTTTTCGATCCCGATTCCGTCCAGCGCGTGCTCGGGTCGCTAGACCTGAATTTTGATGAAGCGACCCCTTCCGGAACCTATACGCTCGTCGTCCAACTCTTCGCCCAAGGATCACTAAGGCAAACCCAGACCGTCAGCAATATCAAAATCGACACCCGTAACCCAAGGTTCAAGAATGTCAGCCCGACGAACAATAGCTTCGTAAGCCTTAGCGTACTCATCAAAGCCATCCTCGATGAAGCCAATATCGACAAATGGCGAGTCCGAGTCTCCGATCGCGATATCCCCAACAATACAGGAAACGGAAACGATGTCAGCGTAACCTGGGATACGACCAGCGTCGAAAATGATGGCCCCCAGTCGATATCAATAAAGGTTGATGATAAAGCAAAGAACCAGGCCACCAGAACCGTAAACGTAACCCTGGACCGCGTCAACCCCGCTATCGAGATTTCGTCACCAACCAACGTTGCCTATCGACCCGGGTCCATCATTCCCGTCATCGTCAACGTAAACGACCAATTCCAAAACTCAGTATCAAACACCGGCGTCAACGTCGTCATCAAAACCATCGATGGACGATATATCGCAAAAGTAGCCCGAAAACTCGTACGAAACAACGACACAACCCTCCAGTGGATCGGAAGAGTAAGGCACACATCCAAATTCCCCAACACATTCAAAATCGTAGTGACCGCACAAGATCGTGCAGGAAACCGCGCCCAAACACAGGAGATCATCGTCAATATTGGTGGTAATTAACCTGAATCATTCTATGAGAACAACCTCTATGGCTCCCAAGATCGTCTGCATAACCGCCCTCTGCCTGTCCCTGTCGCAAGCCTCCCAAGCCCAAATCCCCGACATGCTCTCATCATTCGATGCCGGTGGACGCGCGCTAGGCATGGGCTCATCCATCGGTGCATCCGGGGCCGATACCTTCTCCGCACTCAATAACCCCGCTGGCCTGGCCTATGTCGAAAATCGACAGTTCTCCATCGGAATACGAAACTTTCCCCAATCCGGCACCTCCGTCAACTCCAGCTTCGTAAACCCAGTCCTCGATACCAAAGGCGAGGTCGGACCCTATGGCTTCTCCCACCTCGGAGTCGTCCTCCCCCTCAAGCGTGGTGCAGTCGGATTCAGCTATACCGTCGGAGGCTATATCCGCGATGCCAAAACCGGCAACGGCAACCTCATCGTCAACGCCAACACGTCAGTTCAAGGCTATACCGAGCTGATCAAAGCCAAAACCGACTACTACACCGTTTCCTATGGTTGGAGCAATAGCGACCAATCCTTCGCCCTCGGCGCGGGCCTCGTCGTCGCTACCCAATACATCCTAAACCGCCAAAGCTACAACCTCGTTTCCGGCGGACAAACGATTCCAAACCCACCCGTCAATGTCAGCGGACAAGGTACCGGCGTTGGAGCCGTCGTTGGAGCCCAATTCATTCCGAAAGGCTCCTCCAACGTCAGCATCGGCGTAAGCGTGAGAACCCCAATCGACCTCACCGGCAACAGCAAAACCGCCGCCTATTACGACAAGATTCCTGGCAAGATTTCCGCCGGATTCGCCGTCCGACGCGACGGTGCCCGCGCTGGCGACTATATCGTCTACTCCGCTCAAGCCGACGCATCCTTCCGCAACTACCGTAGCCAATCGCTACAACGCAAACGAACCGTAAACTTCGGTGCCGGTGTCGAGTACAGCCTGACCCGAGGCACAGCGAGAATCCCCATTCGCCTCGGTTTCAGCGTTGTCCCCAAAGCAGGAGACCCATTCAAAGACCGAAATGCGCTAACATTTGGTGTCGGCTATCGCCCATTCAATAGCAATATGTCCATCGATTTGAACTTTGCTTCAACGGGTACCGGCGGACTCGATAGTTCGTTGCTACTCAACTACAGATTTCGCAACTAAATAAAAAGAGCCCATGAAGATTTCACGGACGATACTATCTCTCATACTTTGCCTTTGCGCGGTCTTCGCTTCCGCGCAAGGGTGGAGTGATGCCTATTTGAAAGGCTTAGCTGCGCTCAAGGCAGAAAACTTTGCCGAGGCACGCAATATGTTCAAAAAGGCAGCCAGCATGCGTCAGGAGGACGTCTCTGGCCCAACTGTTTTGAACAAATCGGTCACCGATCCCCGCACCTGGCGCAATGGATCGAGCTATTCCCCCAATTTCGCAGCTGCCTACTCGGCCTACCGCATGAGCATGAAAATCGCAGACGACAACGACCGCAATTCCCTGCTCAAAACTGTCGCCACCGAGTTCGACGCACTGGTCAAAAAGGGCCAACTCAGCCGCGAAACCCAATATTTCCTGGTCAATACCTACAGACTCCTTAGAGATGAGGTCAACGCTCAACGCATCGAAGCCGTATTCGCGAGCGATGCCGCGATCAAAAAGCCATGGCAAATCGATAAGGACGTGATGACGTCTGAAGAGTATGCGATGGTCTATGGAGTCGCCGCCGCTCCCGCCAATACGGAGCCCAAGGTGCCGATTGAGCCTACGAAGCCGGTCGACAAGCCGGTCACGAAGCCTGAGCCGAAGAAACCGGAACCCAAAAAGCCCGAGCCGAAGCCAGAGGTTAAGCCAGCACCAAAGCCGGAAACCAAACCGGAGACTAAGCCCGAAACCAAGCCGGAGCCAAAACCCGAAGCAAAACCGGAAACCAAGCCCGAGGACAAGCCGGTCGCCGTTCAGCCCGAGCCGAACCCGGCCGCGAATCCGCAACCGGAACCTGCTCCCGCGAAAAAAGACAATCCGCCAGCCAAAAAGCGCAATCCATTGAGCGAAGATGGTCCGGCTCCCGCCACGAAGGACCCGAGCGACAACGGGAAAGCTCCAAACAAAAAGAAAGGCAAAAAGGTTGTCGATGGCGCGGGTAGCGTTACAATCGACGCCGGTGACGAGGTCGCATCGAATGATGCCCCCGTTGAGGTTGACACCAACAAGTTTGCCGTGCTAATCGGCAATTCAGAGTCGAACATCGCCGGAGCCGCACCAAGCTTTGCGCTTTCGGATGTGGAGTTTTTGAAGAGCAAGTTGGTTCAATTTGGCGGCTATTCGGCCGACAACATCACCACGCTCACCAACGTAACCGCCGCGAACATCAGCGAGAGCATCAGGAATTTGGCGGCCAAGCTGCCTGACAATGCAACCGTATTTTTGTACTTCACGGGTGCTGGATACAACGTGGATGGAAAGGATTATCTTGCGGGTTCGAATACCGCGATGACCACCGACACCTCCACGATGCTCGAGAAATCGCAGTTGTTCCAACCTTTCATGAGCAAGGGATGCCGCATTTTCAGCTTCTTCCAAGTTCACCGCCCCGTCATCGGCGGCCGATATTTTGGTCAGGAAGTGCCCATGCTCGGCTCCATCTCGCAAATGATGGCCACTATCCCTGGTGGCGAAGTTCGTAGTAAAATGAAGAGCGGACAAGAGATTGGATTGTTCACTGAAGCAGTCGCTCTCGTCCTGAATGACCTGCACACAAACAAAATTCCGATCATGGAATTCGGTTGGCAGGTTTTTGATCGTATAAAGAGAGGAGACACGGGTACGTTGTCGGGTGGTGCCACCCAGGTTACGACGTTGCCCATGTTGACAAATATGGCACCCGACGCGCGGTTCTAATTCGTTATTGACGCCGCGTTAGCATCGGGACAACACCAAAACTGATGCACGTAGAACGCGAAGACGAATTAGAGCCAAGGTCTAAGGAGGTTGTTCGCTCCATTGCTAATGAATGGGGCGAACGCTATCTTCAGGAGCGCTTGCTACCTGAACTCCAGATCGGCCTCACCACTGAAACCGCCACGCTCAGCGAGTTGCGCGATGCTTGGATGCATCCGTATTTTTCGCTACGCGTCTTTTACAGTAACTACGCGTTTGTCCGCCGCGGCAAAGACCGCAACATGCTGTCCAAGTTCACGGTAGCCGCCCTCGAGCGAGTGACGACTCCCGACACCGTCGAGAAGCTGCTTGCCGAGCCGGATGGCTCACAAATCTGGGAAGCGTTTTGCCAGATCTGCGAAGAAAATGGCCGCAAGAACGTCGAACAGCTAAATCGAGGCGTTATCTCGGGCATGGTTGAACTTGCCCAAGAGATCTATCAAATCGATGGCGAAGGCTCCATCGCGGGATGGATCATCGCGGGAATTTTGCAAAATGCGCGCATTGAGCCGCAATTCCTGCGCATCGTGGATATCCGAGGAATTGGGCCAAAAACGACGAGCACTTATCTGCGCGATTTGGTTGCCGTCTTCGGGATCGAAGAGAAAATTGACCGCATCGACCGGCTTTGCATGCAGCCCATTGATCGTTGGGTGCGGTTGGTCGCGGGCGACATCATGACCGAAATCGACATTGACGAGACCATCGATTGGGTCTTGGCGGGCAAGCTGACGAAATATGCCCGGCGATCCGGCGCAAGCGGCCTGAAGCTCAACATGGGCGCGACCTATTTTGGAACCCAAGAAGTGCGCGAACCGGAGCGATTTGATCGCGTCATCGAAGAGCACTTTCCTTACGACATCGTTCCGGACTGATGGTCTCAGCCCAATTTGTCGCTACACAGCCGCAAGCCTTCCAGCGTCAATAGTTCATCGTATTCGGAAATGAGCGTGCTCAGCTCGGTAAATGCCCTTCCATGACCGCCTGTAGCGACGAACTTGACTTCTCCGCCGAGTTCAGCCTGGAATCGCTGGCAAAGGCCGTCAATGGCGCTCGCGTAGCCGAAGACGATGCCTGATTGCATGGCGTGGGCGGTTGTCGTGCCAATGGCGGTTTCCGGTGCGGCGAGTTCTATTTGGGGCAGCTTCGCGGCGCGTTGGAACAGTGCCTCGACGGAAATCATGACGCCCGGCAGAATTGCTCCGCCAAGATAAGCACCAGAGGCGTCGATCGCGTCAAAAGTCGTTGCAGTTCCTAAATCGATGACGACGATTGGCGGCTTCCAACGAGCCAAGGCGGCAATCGCGTTTGCGACCCGGTCAGCGCCAACCGCGTCTGGCGGTGAGTACTTGATCGGCAAGCCAACATCGCGGCCATGCCGCAAGAACTTTGGCTTGCAACGCAGCCACTCAGAGCTAAGTCGGGTCAGTGTCGTATTAAATGCGGGCACGACGCTCGCGATCACCACAGTTGATGCCTGAAAAGGTAGTCCGGAGGCATCGCAAAGGCTTTTGAGCGTGGCCGCCAACTCGTCTTCGGTTGTCGAAGTCGTAGTTTGCAGACGCCAGACGGCGCGCCACTTTTCGCCATCATGCAAGCCGATGACGCTCTGCGTATTGCCAACATCAATCGCCCAAAGCATGCGTCAAATCCACTCGGCTGTATTCGCGACCTTCCAAATCGTCAAACATTGCCCGAACGATGCACTCCATCGCTTCGTCCCGTAGCTCCACTGCGTCCGCCTCAACCATTACGCGCACCATCGGCTGGGTGCCGCTTGGCCTCACGTTCACGCGACCCCGGTCGCCGACCAGCGCCTCTGCAGTTTTGATCGCTCCCAGCACTTTGTCGGACTTTCCAAGCGCTTCGCGATCATTGATCTCGATGTTAACCAGCAGCTGTGGCCAAGAGTCGTATGCGTCAAAGTGCTCCGAAGCCGGTCGCCCGCTGAGTTTGATTGCTCGAATCAGTTCCAGAGCGGTGATCAGGCCGTCGCCCGTTGGCCCGCGCTCAGGAAAGATGATGTGGCCGCTTTGCTCTCCGCCGACCTTGCCGCCAATTTCGTTCAATTTGGCACTGACGTACTTATCGCCGACGTTCACACGGGTCAATTCGATGCCGCTATCATGCATGTGCGCGGCGAATCCACCGTTGCTCATGACCGTGCCAACAACGACCTTCGGCTGCAATTTTTCGCTCCAATAGGCGCACCAAATCGCCATCGTGCGGTCGCCGTTGATCAAGCGTCCGAGGTTGTCGCTAAAGACCGCGCGGTCTGCGTCGCCATCGTATGCTACGCCAATGTCGCAACCGGAATCCTTAGTTAAATGCTGAATAACATGGGGTTTAGTGGCTCCACCATCCGCGTTAATGTTGACTCCGTTCGGTCGGTCGCCGGTGACTACCACGGTTGCGCCGAGCCGCTCGAAGATCTGATGACCCAGCTGGAATGCGGCTCCATTTGCGCCGTCCACCGCGATCTTCATGCCCGCAAGCCCTTCGGGAACGATGCCCTCCAGGTAGCGCATGTATCCTTCAATCTCGTCTTCGGCCGGGCTGATTTGCCCCACCGCGCCGCCAGTCGGGCGGCCCTCGAATTCACCAAAAAGCGCGGCTTCGATGGCTTGTTCCACCGCTTCGGAAATCTTCGTACCATCGTGGCTGATGAGTTTGATTCCATTATCTGGAGCCGGGTTGTGGCTCGCCGAAATTACCGAACCGAGGCCAAAATCTCCGCATCGTGCGATGTAGCTGATCGCGCCGGTGGGCGCAACACCCAAGGTTCGGACGTTGATCCCCGCCGAGCAAAAGCCGGATGCGAGCGCGGCACCGAGCATCGATCCACTAATTCGCGTATCGCGCCCCACGACGACGCGCTTCGGGAGATCGGTGCCCGCCAGCCAGCGACCCGCCGAAAGGCCAACGTGAAACGCAAGTTCCGGAGTCAGCTTGATATTGGCGACGCCTCGAATCCCATCGGTACCGAAAAATTTCTTACTCACTGGGCGACCCTCACGCGTGCCGGCCGGATTACTTTGTTGCCGAGCTTGTATCCGGCCTCGATCTCGGCGGTGACGGTGCCGGGAGCAACTCCTTCGACCGCGTCAACGCCAAGCGCTTCGTGAATTTGTTCGTCAAATGGCTGTCCTTGAGCAGCGACTCGCTTCAATCCGCGGTTTTCGAGCACTCCCAAAAGCTGGCGGTCGATCATGCGAATGCCCTCAATCAGCGACTCCAAGGTGGCCCCAGATTCAGCGGCGTTCATCGTGCGATCGAAATTGTCTAGCACCGGCAGAATGTCGGCGATCAGGCCCTCCATCGCAACGAGTCGAAACTGCTCCCGCTCGTCGGTGGTTCGGCGTCGAAAAGTCTGGAACTCGGCATAGGTGCGAAGGTATTGGTCGCGCGTTTCTTCGAGCAGTTTTGCAAGCTGGAAGATCTTCTCGTCGCGATCGTCTTCGACCACAAGCAACTCGTCATCGTGGCTCAAATCCTCGTCCAACTCGTCTTCCAAGTCCAAGTCTTCGGGGCGATCTGTCGATAGGTCACTCATGCTTGATTGGCCTCAAAATTATCAATCATTGAACCTAAATGGTACCAGATTTGTCGCTGAGCCGCTCAAAATTGTAGAGTTTGCGAGTGGCTCCATTCAGTGGGAAGATGGATGGCGTCCGCGAGCAAGTCGAGGTACTTGGACTGGCTGATTTCGAACGCGCCAAGCGACTCCAGATGCGGATTCATGACTTGAGCATCAAACATCGTGAATCCCAAATCGCGGCACTTCTCAATCATCGCCCATAGCGCTATTTTGCTTTCATTTTGGTGGGTGTGAAACATCGATTCCGCACTAAAGCAGCTGCCGATGGCCAAACCGTAAATGCCGCCGACTACCTGCGCTCCTTCCCAAACTTCACAACAGTGCGCCCACCCATCTTTGTGAACGCTGACAAATGCAGCAATAATCTCCTCGTTGATCCAGTTATCGATCGGTCGGCGGCAACGACGAATCACTTGCTCAAACGCCGTATCGAAACGCACGATGAGGCCCCGTTGAAGCGCGTCCTTGCGGGTAGAACGAGAAAGCTTTATACCGGTAATTGGGAAAAGTGCTCGGCGCCGAGGTTCGTACCAACGCACCTCTCCGTCGTCGCCATCTGCCATGGGAAAAACGCCCATCAAATATGCGCTGCGAATAATCCAGGGCGATAGTGGCTCGTGCACGCTGGAATTGTATCCGCTCGCGCGACGTGCATAATGCAAGATATGAGTTCACAAATTCTGAGTGCGATCGACGACGCGGGTCACCAAATCAAAATGTGCTTCGAAGGTTTGCCTGCTGCGCAGTGGGACGTTGCCCTGGCGACGGGCTTGATGACTCCCAAGCAAACGCTGACCCACCTGTATGAAGTGTATCAGGCCTTTCTGACGGAAGCGGCGGGCGGAAAGCACGATTGGGGCACCTACCAAGTGCCGGCTGAAGTAGCCGAAAATCCGCAAAACTTTGCTTGGGAAAAGCGAGCCGAGGTCCGCAACACGGTGGAAGCTGATCCATCGGAGAAAAACTGCCATCTCGCGATGGACTTTATCGTTCTCCACGACGCTTACCACGTTGGCCAGATTTGCGCGCAAAGAGTGGAAAACGACCCGGATTTTAACCCTTATTCAATCTATAAACACGCCTAGCCAGCAGGTATGCTTGCTACTCCGATTATGCACAGCAATGAAGCTTTTCACGTTTGCGTCTTGGGCGCGGGAACCATGGGGAGCGGCATTGCTGCCCACCTCGCAAACTGCGGATTCAAGGTCACCCTGCTCGACTTGACCCGGGAATCGGCTCAAGCGGCCTTTACCCGCGCGCAATCCATCAAGCCGCCCCATTTTTACGGACCTGATTCCGAAGCGCGTATCACCTTGGGGGGCATCGACCAAGATTTGGATGCTGTCCGAACCGCGGATTGGGTCTGCGAAGCGATCATCGAAAAAGTGGACGCAAAGCGCGCGCTTTATGCCGCGATAGAACCATTGCTTCAACCCGAGGCGATGATTAGCACCAACACCAGCGGGCTGCAGATTTCGGTATTGAAAGAGGGTCGATCCGCCGACTTTCGACGGCGATTCCTAGGGACCCACTTCTTCAATCCGCCGCGATATCTGAAGTTGTTGGAACTCATTCCTACCGATGAAACCGATCCAGCGGAGGTCAAGCGCGTCACCAATTTCTTGGAAGAGCGGGTGGGTCGGCGCGTTGTGGTCGCTATCGACACGCCCGGGTTTATCGCCAATAGATTCGGCATGTGGTCTATGATCCACGCCGTGCATGTCGCTGAAAAGATGCGCCTCGATATTGAGGCAGTTGACATGATCACCGGCCCATTCCTGGGTCGGCCCAAGTCAGGCAGTTTCCGGCTAAACGACTTGGTTGGCATGGACATCATGGCCGATATCGCCGGCAACTTGGCAGACCGGTGCCAGGTGGACGCCTTCCACGCGAATCTGACCCTTCCGAGGTCGGTCCAGCACCTGATCGCCAACAATGCGCTCGGCCAGAAATCCGGTCGTGGGTATTACATGCGCGAGGGCAACTCCTTCTCCGCGCTTGATTTGCAGTCGCTACTCTATCGCGATACGATCGTGCCCGATTTGCCAGCGATCAAGGCGGTCGCCAAAGAACCAATCGGCAGCCGCATCCGCCACGCCATGCAGGGCACCGACGATGCCGCCGAATTCTTGCGACGCCACCTGATTCCCGTTTTCCAATACGCCGACAGCATCCGTCGCGAGGTTTGCCACAACGTCCACGATTTTGATAGCGTCATGCGATGGGGTTTCGCGTGGGAAATGGGGCCATTCGAAATGATGGACGCGATTGGGCATGACCTGATCGGCGTCAATCCAGAGCCGTACTATCGCGAATCCTCGACTGGCGGATCGGTAAAGCGCGAACTTCGTAGCCACGTTGGTTCGTACGAGCCCATCACTGAGCCAAAACAGTATCGCGACTTGAGTGCATTCAAGGTCACCGAAACCCATCAGAACTTCGAAATTCAGGACGTGGACGGCACGATTGCCGTTTGCTTGAAGACCAAACTCGGAACGATCACTCCCGATCTGGTGCGCGAACTCACACCGTGGGTGGCCAAGACGTCGCAACCGTTCATCATCGCCAACGCGCAGCGGTTCTTTTCGGTCGGCTATGACCTTCAATTCTTCGTGGACCGCGTTGCCGAAGAGGATTTTGATGGGGTGGATCAGGGCCTTGCGGAACTCCATGCGCTCTGCGATCTTTTGCGCACGAAGAAATGCGTGGCGGCGGTGCATGGATATTGCCTCGGTGCGGGGTTGGAGATCGCGCTGGCTTGCTCGCAGATTGTTGCACATCCCGAATGCCAGATCGGCCTGCCGGAATGCAAAGTTGGCCTTCTGCCAGGCGGAAGTGGTGCGGCTCGCATGCGCGTGATGTCGCAATCAAGCGCCAAGGACATGGTCAGCATGGTGAAGCAACTCGTACTCGGGTACACGTCAACGTGCGCGGCCGACGCCAAAGCGCACCACCTCATGCGCGCCAGCGATGTCGTCATTCTGCATCCCGACGAGCTCGTCTGGCAGGCGCGAGAAGCCGCACAGTCGGTCGCAGCGGAGCCAAAACTTGAATGGGCGAACGTCGAAGGGCCGATTACCGGCATGATCGATCAAGAGCTTGCTGGCATGGTCCAATCGAACAAGATTACGGAATATGACGCTACGATTGGAGCTTCAATCAAGGAGATTTTCTCGAAGGCAAAGTCCTGGGAGGAAGGATTGGCGCGAGAGCGTGAGGAATTTTTGCACCTGCTTCACAAAGGTCAAACCATCGCGCGGATTAAGCACATGCTGGAAAACGGCAAACCGCTGCGCAATTAGTGGGCGTATTTGGGTTGCAGGTTTCGGTCAAAACTGGATCGCTATGCGCTCTGACTTTCTGGCCCTATACGCTGGCGGCCGCGCGGTTAAGGTATCCCTCACAAAGATGAGGGGGATTTAGGGGGAGACTTTCCAAACACGAGCGCGGACGCGTCATCCGTCGCCGTATGCGAAAGTCCCCCTAATCTTCGTGACGGGGAATTTCGTTCGTTTATCGAACCAAATCGCAGCGATACATCTCGTGTTGCACGCGAAAGGCCCTCTCAACGATTTGAAGAAGGAAAAGATTCGACAGCCGAAGAAAAAACGGCTTACGAACTCCCCCAATTGACCCGGCACGAGCTCGGCCTTATGGGCCTAGCCAGGCGCACGTCTTTCCAAAGGCGTCGCCGTTGGACTTCGGCAGGAAACCACGATAGCAGCCAGCGACGGTGAACGATGGGGTGCTCCGGCCACCGACGCTTCGCTGCGCGAATGACCATCCTTGATTCGCTCATGGCATAGCTTGCGACAAGCAGAGCCTGCAGGTTAACTACATTCATCACCAGTTTCTCTTCGACTAAATCGGGCATGGCCGCCCCGGCAACGCTCGCTTGCCACTGCGGCTCAGCCTCGACGATCGCATTTCTTACGACGATTTCCTCCAGCACTTGGTCGATTGATTGACGATAAGTATTCGTCGAATGCTGCCGCCAGTGCGTGAGCCGCTCGCCAACGATTGCCGCCGGCCCGCGCAAGCTCGCTTCCAAAAGCCCGACCCAGTCGCCCGAATAGCGGCAAGTGGTGTTGAATCGCAGCCCTTCTCGGCGAAACACCACGCTAGACGCGAGAATTCGGTTCTCGGTCAGCAGCCATGGAAGCAAGTGCGCTGCGCCTTCGCGGGGCCAATCAGCGTGGACGTCATTCGCCATGTCAACGACTCCGTGCTCGTTGACCATCCAACCAAGAGTAAACGAAAAGCTCGCCGTCGCATCATGCTGTAGCGCAGTAACCTGAGCCTGCAGTTTGTTCGGAAGCCAAATGTCATCCGAATTCAAGATCGCGACGAATTCTCCGCCCGACATCTCCAGCGCCGCTTGCTGCGTTCCATAAGTACCCAAGTTCACGTCATTGCGAAACGCGCGAATTCGCCCATCTCGAGCGGCATATTCCTGGGCAATCTGATAGCTATCGTCCGTGCTGTAATCATCGAAAACGAGCACTTCCCAGTCCTGATAGCTCTGAGCCAATACGGAATCGAGACACTCACGCAAGAAAGCCGCGTGATTGTAGCTTGGAACAAGAATGGAGACCATGGGCCACCCTACAGCGTCACGAAGGAATTCAGCAGCGCGCGCCCGTTCGATGCGCTTCGCTCAGGGTGAAACTGAGTGCCAAAGATCTGGCCCGATTGCACGGCGGCAGTCACCTCGTAGCCTTCGTAATCCACCACCGCGAGAGCGTGCGATGGATCTTCGAGAATCACGGAATACGAGTGTACGAAGTACATTGTCGCGCCTGGCTGAAGCGAACTCAGCACCGAGCCCTCCCATCCAGCCCGAGCCGGACCCACTTGCAAAGGCGACCAGCCGATGTGCGGAATCTTGCGCCGCTCACCCGATTCCGTGCGATTTGGAATTTCGGCAACCCGCCCCGGCATGATGCC
>CAYRAX010000030.1:19061-19318 GCA_964422285.1 uncultured Chthonomonas sp. | reverse complement strand
CATTGGTGGAGCCCCGCTCGCTGCCCCAGCAAAAACCCCTGCCACAACGAACACAGCCATACCGCGACAACACATGATCATACAATATCACAACTTTTTGATTGCGCCACCAAAATGATGTCACATCCAGCAATTTTGCTTGATGAACACAACCTTAACCTAACTGCTTGACAAAGCGTCCTAGGGGGGGGGGGGGGTATTACTGTACATGAACCAAGGAGGTGAACCATTAACAGATCAATGACAAATCATTCGAC
>CAYRAX010000030.1:0-19051 GCA_964422285.1 uncultured Chthonomonas sp. | reverse complement strand
GTTACCAATGGAGGCAAAGTGAGCGTTAGCACCGGCGGCGCGAAAGGATGACCAAGCCCGCCCCCACCACCAGCCAAGTTCCTGGCTCGGGCACGGGTTGAAGCAGGTAGTAGGCATATTCCTTGGTCTTGTAGTTTCGTGCCAAAGTCACAATCTGTCCCGAGTCATTGATGCTCAGCATATCGAGCACATGGACGTCCGCGTCAACGGATGTATGGTTGAGCAGTTCGTCCACCATGTAAAGCGTGTCGCCGACGCCAACAAAGTTGCTCACGATGCCGTTGATGCTATATTCCTGCCGACCAACGAAAGTTCCGGTGCTGCTAACGCTCCTAAGCTTGATTGTTGGTGGACCATAGTGCAGGTCAATATGAATGGTGTGCATAACCCCATTCGTCCATTTCGCGGCCCCATTCGGAATCCCATTATCGTATAAGTTTACGATGATGTTTCCTTGCTCGGTGAGGATGAATTCTGCGGGAGAACCGAAGTATGCAGGCTTCACCATGCCATTCGCCTCGTGCAAAAATAGTGCGTTAGGGTTAGATATGAACCCGTTAGCACCAGCCAGTATTTGCCCCGCGTTGTTGATGCTCCAATAAACCTCGTCCACGTGGCCTGCCTCGTTCTTGCCAAGCTGGTACTCGCCAGTGCGAGTGTCATAGCGGACGCCCCAGCGGACCGTACCAAAGTGGTCTAATTCCGCAACCCCCACCGCGATGCCGTCATCGTTAATTTGCGTGAACTTAACTCGATCAATCGTGTAGTTTTGATATTTTGGCTTGGGCGGCTTGATGACCTGCCCATCAACAACTAGGTAGTGGTCCGTAGCTTCTGCGACCGAACCGGTCTCAGTAGGACTCCAAACGAAATTTTTGCCGGACCGGGAAAATCCAAATGCCGACCATACGTTGCCCGCGACTGGAGTCTCCATTGTCTGCGGAACCATGTCTTTGCCATACTTAAATGTCAAGTAAGTCGGCTTTCCCGGCTTACGCTGTTGCGCGTAGATCGAACCGTCATTGGAAATGTGCGCATAAATTGGTGAGTCCAGAATGGTAGGGTTGTTGCCGAGCCCGAAGCCTGCCGCAAACGGCACCTTTACGAGATTGTACTTCGGCGGTCCTCCAGCCCAAGACCAGCAAACCGACAGCCCCAAAATGCACGCCATCCATCTTAGAAAACAACACATGCGCTCATGGTAACGCAGGATATGAGCACAGGCAAGTGTCCTCAATCATTTATAGTATTTTTACCAGTTACGAATTTTCTTAACGTAACATCTTGACAACGCTATCTCGAATGGAGTTATGCTTGTTTTGACTCAATGAGGTGTCATATGAAACAATCTATACAACTCTTAGTTCGCGCACTGGTCGGAGTATTTGTTCTTTTGCCTATCGCCTGCGTCGCCCAAAAAGGATACACAAATGGGGTAGACGATTCTGCGGCACTCACCGCAGCACTAGTCTCCGCCGCAAATGGCGATGGCGTGATGCAGCCCGCTAGCTATTACGTGCGAACAAACGTCAAGCTTGGCAACGGCACAGGTTTTACTAATCTGAATGGAAAATCCTTCACAGTTGCCAATGGAGGAAAGGTAAGAATTATTGGAGGCATTGGCGTCGGCTCCTCGCGCTGGAATCTAATGTCTCAATCGCCGAGTGATCCATGGTACAGCCGGATTCCATCTGGAATAGGATATTCCATCTACATGGTGGATATAGCGAGTGAACTGCCCTCCACTGAGTCCATTCCAGGTGGATGGGGCCGAATCGCAAGCGGCAGCCAGGCCCCAAACACCGACCCGCTGGGCACTAACCCCTATGATGACGGTACGCCATCAACTGCGGGGCACAACGCGTTCGAGCCGACGGAAGTCAACAACAGAAGCGCGCTGCAACCGTGGACGGCCAGCCTGGATTACCAGGACCCCACAATTGGCTGGACGGAGGGCAAGGCGCTAAGCTATGCAATGTCCACGACACCTGCGTCCAATCGAGCGTTCAAATGGCTGACGACTCCGGGGACCGGTGCTTCGGCCACAACGTTCCCCGTGAGCGATTGGCAACAAATGAAATGGCCCTCGAGCGGCAGCTATGGCAATGCAGATATCCAAGGTGCGGAAGACGACGCAAATAACGACCTCAGGTGTCTGGTATTTCCCTACAATGACTGGCGCGCCTTCAATGCCGCGGTCCAAGATATCAACATCGTCAATCACTCAATTACTCTGAAGACTGACCTTTTTGCATCCGCTTGGAACGGCTACAATTGATCCGCGACTACCACATTTAGCAACAATCAGCGGTTTGTATTGTTAAACGCTCCGGAGTTTTTGGCAAACCCAGGTGACATGGTCGTCAATTACGACCTCAAGCGAATCTACTTTATACCGTTCGTGTCTCCAACCACAACTTCGCCTGAACAGTTTCTGAACATCAGCATACCCAAACGCCTTGAATCTCCCAACGTAAAGTTCATCTACCGTGCACCCTTTAGCCTTTACAATGTCAAGAATCTCAGCTTCGAAAACTTCGACATCGAAACCTGCATGGGCGAAGGTGTGTACGTGGCGAACAGCGACGATTCGACAATCGGCACAAACGACGTGTCGGCAAAATTCTCTAGCTGCGAGTTTCGTAACATCGGCGGCGCTTCATTTTCGGCACGAAGCACGAAACGGTTGCGCGTGACTGGTTGCAATTTCAAGCATGGATTGAGCCGGCACTTCAAGTACATGGAATGGCCAGAAGGAGCGCAAGCACCAGACCGGTTCAAAGCTCACGCAACCTTGAGCAAGAAGGGCAACTTAGTTGATCTGTGCTATTTCGACACAAACGGCATGATAAGCCCGTACAGCCCGGTAATGGAGCTATCGTTTAAGACCACTGGATTCACCATCAAGCAAAATGACTTTATTGGCGGACCTGGGCAGGCTCTTCGATTGTTCGGCAGCCAGATTTACGCCCATTGGAATTACTTTTACCGTTGCATGACTGAAATTACCGAGTTTGGCGTAGTTTACACCGGCAACACCCTGGTAGATCAGGGCAACAAAATTTACCAAAACCTGTTCAAATACATTTACCGTTGCCCAGACATTCCAACTCGCGACTCATCTTTGAAGCAATACGACGATAGCGTATCTTGCGTCATGATCGACGACGGGGCTTGCGGGCAAGAAGTGCGCGGAAACCATTTCCGCTACTGCCACGGCAAGATTCAGTCGAACGGCGGGCGTTACAACTTGTTTGCCTACAACAAAGTCACGGATGACCCCAATGATCCTAGGACCATCAAGAACCCCAACACCTATTTTGGTACGAATGATGGGAATAATCGGTTCTTCGGGTCTGACACGTTCCAAGACTCCACCACGGGTAGCCCGCTTCGTTTCGAGCACAGCAAAACTTTGCTCGCGTTCCTAAACTCTCAATACACAAAGCAGGATGCGCAAGTGCCAAACGGCGCGGCATACCCGCCAGTGTTTACGACGAGCGCATGGACCACCGCGATGCAAAATTTCGGTGCCTACGCATACAACAGCAGCGGTACTTACAACACCGGATCCAGCCGATTCGTCGATGAAATCACACCACTGGACCAAGTCAATGCGACCGAATGGGGCAACTCCAGCAAGCAATTTGATGTCGGGCTACTTTCATCGTATTTTGAAGCGGTACCAAGTACAACTCGCTACAAGCTGACCAACAAAGGAAACCTCATCATTGCTTATGCGCCGTACGGAAGCTTTGGAACCAAGCGAAGCAACATCTCTGGCTCAAGCGATCCAGGATACTTGTTTATCACTGCTACGGCGGCTCCATCAGGTTCGAACATAGCGCCAGACGACGATGTTTGGCCAGAAGAGCAGAACTAATAATCACGCAACGAACTGGTAGCCTGGCGATGTCTGGCTACCAGTTCACCAATCCCTTGATGTCCGGGTTGGTTTCGCGAAGGTCGATGCCGCCTTCCAGAACCGATTTCAGGTTCACCAGATAGAACGCCCAGCCGAGCGAGCAATCCCAATACGCGGCCATGCGCTCTTCCTCGCTCTCCTGGGTGTTGCGCTGGGTTAGCGACAAAACGGTCCCTTCGTCCTCGATGTCCGCCGTGATCTCAATCTCGCACGTATCGTTGAACCAGCCAGCCACGAATCGGCGTGGAAAATCGATCAGCCGCATGGTGCCGCTATCGGTGGTGCCATCCACCCAAGTCCAGGTGTAGCGGTCTCCCGCCTCGGCGAGCGCATTTTCGGCTCGCGGACCCGCGGTCGGGCTTGCGTAGCCGCATTCGGGAACAAACCACAACTGAACCAGCCCCGGCATCAGCCAGTACTGCATCACGATTTCGCGCGGTGCATCGATTCGGATTTTTCGAGTGAACTCTTCGTAGGCCATGAACTAGCTCGCGTGAGCCTGCTTGATGACCTCGACCTTGTATTCCATGGTGCTCGCCTTGCCGCCGAGGTCGACCGTCAGGCACTTGCCGTCGGAGCATACTCGAAGCACGGAGCCCAAAATTCGGTCGGCTTGTTCGTGGCGACCCAGGTGCCGCAGCATCATCACCGCGCTCATGAGCAGAGCGGTGGGGTTCGCGACGCCTTTGCCCGCGATATCGGGTGCCGAGCCATGAACCGCTTCAAACACGGCAACATCTTTGCCAATGTTCGCACCGGGTGCCAGGCCGAGGCCGCCGACGAGCCCCGCGCAAAGGTCGCTGACGATGTCGCCATACAGGTTCTCGGTAACCAAAACATCGAACTGCTCCGGCCGCGTGACCAACTGCATGCAGCAGTTATCCACGATGATGTCGTCGGCTTGAATTTCGGGATACTCCTTGCTTGCCTTGTAAAATTCTTCGAGGAACATGCCGTCCGAAAGTTTCATGATGTTGGCTTTGTGAACGGCGGTTACGCGCTTTCGCGCCTGTTGCTTGGCCATTTCGAAGGCATAGCGGCAGATTCGCGCACTTCCCTGCCTTGTAATCACCTTGACGGCCTGAGCGATATCGGGGTGCGGTTGGAACTCGATCCCGGCGTAAAGGTCCTCAGTGTTTTCGCGAACGATGATCATGTCGAGCGACTTATCGGCAAACGGTCCGCGCAGACCCGGGAGCGTCTTGGCTGGTCGAACGTTTGCGAACAAGTCGAGTGCTTTGCGCAAGGCAACGTTTGCAGAGGTGTGCCCGCCGCCCTTGGGCGTCGTCGTTGGTCCTTTCAAAGCGATGCCGATCTCGCGGATTCGGTCGATGGTTGCCTGGGGCATGGCGTCCAGGCCTTTATCGACCGCGCCAAGACCCGCCTCCAAGAAGATCCATTCGGCTTCTAAGCCGGTGGACTCCAAAATGCTGATCGTAGCGTCGGTAATTTCTGGGCCGATGCCGTCGCCGGGAATGACCGCGATTTTCAACTTGCTCATGACCCTATTGTAGGTTATTCTGCGGGGCAACTGCACAGTTTTGCGGTCGGTTTTGGGGGCGTCGGGGGCGGTGGCTTGGGCGACGCGGAGCGTCGGGGTCCCAAGCCGGGAGTGGCCCCGGGCCCGACGCCCTTTAGGTATTTTGGCGAGGAACGCGAAACTGGGGCAACAATTCAGCGTTTAACCTGTACAATGGAGCAAACAGCCATGAGAATTTCACGATCAATGATGATCCTTGCGCTCTCCGCGCTCGTGTTGACCGCGGTAGCCGACGACGACCTACTCGGTAGCAAGCGAGGTGGCGGCAATAAAGGTGGTTCGCCATCGCGCAGCTCGGGCGGCTCGCAAGAGCGAAATGCGCCAAGTCGCGACCGAGACGCCTCCAGCCGGGACCGCGGCAACCGAGGGTCAGCTCAAAATTCACAGCCGCGCAACGACCAAAATATCTCCTCCAGAGCCGGGCGCTCGGGACGATCACAATACGGCACAACCAACAACCGCACAAATCGCGGGCAAAGCGGCCGAGAAGACGACGCTCGCATTCGTGCACGCGCCGACCGACAAGATAATTCGCGACCGCAATACGATAACAACAATCGCCGGAACGGATACTATCACTACGACCCGCGCTGGCGCGACGACAATTTCTCGTATTCGTATTATCAGTTCGATTACCGCTCGGGTTGCCGGCCGTCACCGTTCTACGGTTACCCCAGCTTGCCCGCTTATGTCGATAACCGGCGCACATCCCGATGGAACAACAACGATTACGATTGCGAATGGCGATGGGACGATTATCGCTGGTCATATCAAGATCGATACGACCGCGACGATTGCTATCGATTGAATTGCGCGGTCCGCGACCTTTGCCGCACTTATCAACGCCACGACTATTGGGCGCTGGATGCGATCATCGACGGCAACGTGCGCGTGCGCATTCAGGTCGGTTCAAATGATCCTTATGGCGTTCGCGGCGATGACTTTTTTGACTTGATCTATGATGGCGTGAACAACTGCCGCACAAGATCGGTTCAAGTCGAGTCTGTTCGCGTCAGCGGCCCGTATGTTCGCGTCCGCTTGCGCCATGAATGGTCCGACCCATGGAACCACTCCTGCCGCAGCTACCACGAATACACGATGCGCGATGACGGCCGGCACTACGTGACCGTCGACTTCCGCACGGACTAGTCCGACAACCTCAAAGTCGTAAACAGGGCTTCTCGCGCCGATATTTCGGAGCGGGAAGCGTTTTTTTTTGCGGGTCACAGGTCGCCGCTGACGTCAAAGTTTGAACTTAGCATCAAGTAATCGTCCGTCGTGACTTGCTTGTCGCCGTCAAAGTCAGCACGATCGTCGTAGCCTGGGTCTCCCAAAGATTTGTCAAAAGAACCATTTAGGACCAGGTAATCGTCCGTTGTAACAATATTGTTATCGTCCGCATCACCACCCAGAATAACGTTTGGCGACGATGTTACGTCCGCTGAGCTATTGAGGGGAACGTTTACCGTGATCTTCTTGGCCAGCCATTTTGGCCCTTTCACCCAAAAAACTAGGCGCCCACGATACTCGGACATTATTTCCAATGTGCCGTAGTCTTGCCCACTTGCAATTTCAATGTGCCCCGAATCGTTTTTGGATTCGACGACTACGTCGCCAATTTGGCGGCGATAACTGATCGGAATGGTGGTCGGGTCATTTGTCGTCTTCCAATTCTCTGGCTTTATTTTGATCTTGACCTTAACCTTGTCAGCGTCTTCGAATGTGGGAATCAAAAGTACAGCTTGGATTAGGCCCGGATTAGAGTCCGTAAAGCCGGATCCAACGATAAATCCACTGTTGTTTATCGCGTGAGGACTGATTGTCCATTGGGCGGTCACGGCAGCCGAATCCAATGCACAGTTTGTACCGTCATGGACTAAGCTATGTAACGCGTAGCCATTTTGCAACGTACTGTCTGGTATGACGAGCGAGCGACTTCCTACTACCCATCCCTCTTCGTTCACGTCCTCGGGTTCATCCATGCCACTGGGCAGTAGCTCCATTGCGCAGCCTGTTGTCCAAATGTAACCGCGAGGACCAACTCCAGGTGCTCCCCAGGCCATCCCCACGCCTAAACCGCTACAAGTATAGTCTTTCAGCGTCGTTTCGTAGTACGGCGCGAGCGGGCACACTTCTTCAAAGCTGGTTGGAGACGTAAACAGTACGCCACGATCGTAAGAAACCGGTGGGTTCTCGTTATTTGATTTCTTGATCGTTCCTGCCACTTCGCCATCGTCATTAATGCGTACTGTCTCAACCATACCGGTGGTGTAGGTGGGCACGGCCGAAAAAATGCTTTTGGTGAAGTTGGGTGGTGACGCGGTGAATGGTCGGTACTGAGAAGGTACTCCTTCGCTTCCTTCCTGGAAATTGATTCCGCACACGGTGGACTGGTTGTTTATTCCCTCAGCGATGATTTCTACAATTTGATTGGGCGAGGGGTTAGACTACTGAAAGGACTTGGTCAGCGTTCCAAAACACGCCCCGCTTGTACCTAGTTGATGCGGGCTCGTAAGACATCCACCAACCCGCAACTTCGTTTTTGTCGTTGATTGCTTTGACATTGCTTTCCGACTGCTGCGAACCATCGCCTGTAGGGGGATTCAATTCGAGCGCTGTGTACTCTTTCGGTGTCATCGTAGGTACGAGAATTCTTCCCCTCGGCACCGCACCACCACCCGAGAGCGCCTTATCGTAGTTGTACGCTACGCTACCTCTGTCATTAATCGCTACGGCGTTGCCTGTGTAAGTGGAGCCACTAAAGACGTATCCAAATATCGGTTTTACCGCGTATTTTGGCGCGGACCCGGCAGACGCCAAACAGGCTATTGAAGCCAGCACAATTGTGGCGCACGTTCGATGAGAGTTGATATTGATTAACATGGATTCCTCTTGCTGTTGTTACTTTGTTCTCCTAATTCGAACTTGATACAATATCATTGCCGCAACGATGCTTACCAGGCTCGCTGGCTCCGGCACCGGTTCCGCGACGTAAGCGCGCGCCATGCCCTTTTCATCGTAATAGAAGCCAGTGATATTCTCGCCGCCGTCATCTTGAAAAATGATTCCGCGCGCCTTCCATGTGCCAAATGGTTTGTTGACGAGCAGTGAATCGATCGAATAGAAGTTGTCCGGTGTAAACACGCCAAACTCCAAATTCGAATAGGTCAAAATGTCCCGATCGAAAACGGTGCCGGTGACGAGTCCAGAATTGCTGATTCGATTCGCATAAGAGTGGCGCCTTCCATGTCGATCCAACATCCGGCGCCCGTTTGCATCGATCACGAAGGCGCGATCTGCATAAGGTACGTCGTATGATCCTGGGTCGTATTCATATTGCAGCCCGACGAATGCGCCCTTAGCATTGCAACCTCGCAAGCGGGAGTCCAAATACGGAAAACTTGGTTCTGGTCCCAGTTGGTGGGGCGACCCATTTTGCCAGTAAGTTGCCTTCGCCTTTCCCACCACGTTCGCCGAGGGCGCCGCTCCTGCAATCGTCCCGGTCGTCGTGTCGATGTACCATCCAGTACCGACGGTGCCCACGGCGGGCATTCCCGCTTGACCAATCAGGCTTTGGCCATCCTTCCAGACTCGCATGTACTGAGGCTCATCGGGATTGTATTCGTTGTATGACCCACCGACAATAATGCCATCGTCATTGATGCTCGTGGCGATGCCCGAGTAACTGTTGCCATTGGGAAGGTCGACAAAAACACCGTTTCTTGACGCAATAGGCGTAGATCCTGGATTGTTCACCGCGTCTGAATCGCGCTCGCCCACTACGTCACCGCGCGAATTGCAACCGTAAATATAGATTGACTTTTTACTGGGGTTATCGATCAACTTGTACTGACCTTGGTAATAGGTCCAGCCCACTTGGCGGTTGAGGCCATCGACGTATGCCTGACCACAAACGAGCCCATTGCGAGCCATCCCAACTGCGCTCGCATTACGCACGAGGTGACCGTCCAGGTATTGCGGCGTAACGTCCGTGAACTTGTATTGCGGTGGCGCGGCTACCGCTGCCGACGCCGCAAAACCGCAGAACAACAAACTCGTTAAATACCGATTGGCAATGCCTCGTCCCATGCAAATACGATACCACAGGAGCTCGGGCAAACCGCTAATTCTGTGAATATCTTAACGCTTGGTCGAGGTCTTCGATCAAGTCCTGCGGGTCCTCGATCCCGATGCTAAGCCGCAAAAGTGTTGGCGGGATTCCGTGCTCCAGCCTTTGCTCCTCGGTCATCCCCGCGTGCGACATCAGTGGTGGATAACCGACCAGCGACTCCACACCACCCAGGCTTTCGGCCAACAAAAAGAGCTTGGTGCTTTCGGCAACTTTGCGCGCGGCGCTTGCCCCACCTTTGACTTCCACCGAAACCATGCCGCCAAAACCGCGCATCTGCTTCTTGGCGACTTCATGATCGGGGTGCGATGTCAAGCCGGGAAAATGCACACGTTCGACCTTGGGATGCTGCTCCAAAAATTCTGCAACTGCCTGGGCATTTTCGCAATGTTGCCGCATGCGAATCGCGAGCGTCTTCACTCCGCGCAGAGTCAACCAGTTATCGAACGGGCTGGGGCTCGCGCCGATCATCTTGTTAAACTCGAACAGCTTTTCGCCTAGGTCGGCCTTGCTCGTCACGGTTGCACCGCCGATCACGTCGCTATGACCACAAATGTATTTGGTTGTGGAGTGAACGACGATATCGACCCCGAGTTCGAGCGGATTTTGTAGCGCGGGACTCGCGAAAGTGTTGTCAAAAACCGTAATCAGACCGTGCTGCTTTGCGGCGGCAACAACGCGCGCGATATCGGCGATGCGCAAATTTGGGTTGGTGGGTGACTCGAAAATCACCATCTTCGAGTTTGGCCGCACGCTTTCATGCAAGCTCTCGGCACATCCCGAGTCGAATTCGGTGGTTTCGATTCCGTTGCGTGGCAATACCACGTCCGTCATGCGCCGCGTTCCGCCATAGATATCCGAAGCCATGACCAAGTGGTCGCCCGCCTTGAGGAGGCTAAAAACCGCGGTCACGGCCGCCATTCCGCTCGAAAAACATGTGCCATGGGTACCGCCTTCCAGCGCGGCGATCACCTGCTCGAGCGCGTTTCGATTGGGGTTAGCAACGCGCGTGTAATCGATGGGCGGAATTTTGTCCAGCGACTCCCACGCAAAAGTAGACGTTTGATAAATCGGGTTGATGACCGAACCGTATGCGGCCTCGGGCTCTTGTCCCACGCGAATTGACTTTGTCGAAAACCTCACCGGGACATTGTATTCCCAACGCGAGCGAATTGTTGCAATTTGAAAGGAATAACTGTTGACCGCGCCAATTTTTGCGGTTGATTAGGCTGCGTGGCCAGTTCGGTTATGATTGTTTCACGGTGCTGGCGATTTGCGCGGCCTTTGCCTGGTTCCAAAGGTCGTCCCATTGTTCGGGGCTGAGCTCGCGCAGGGGCAGATTCGCGTGCGATTCCATCCACATGAACCGCTCGGTGAAGCGGTCGAGCATCCGCCGCAATGCTTCTTCGGGTTCAATGCGTAGCCAGCGGCCGACGTTTACGATGGTGAAAAGCAGGTCGCCGAGTTCGGCCGCGATGTGCGCCTGGTCACTGGAAGCGACCGCTGCGCGCAATTCATCAATCTCCTCGTGCATCTTGTCGAGCACGCCCGCGAGATCTGGCCACTCGAAACCGGATCGCGCCGCTCGCTTTGAAATCTCGTGCGCCCGGAGCAAGGCTGGCATCGTTTTCGGAACGCCTTGCAAAACCGATTTTGGGGTGCCGTGCTCGGTCTTCTTGATCTGGTCCCAATTCTTCAACACTTCTTCGGCGGTGTGCGCTTCGGTGTCGCCAAACACGTGCGGATGGCGCCGAACAAGCTTGTCGGCCGTCGACTGGGCCACGTCGTCGATGTTAAATCCGCCAGCGAGCGCCTGCATCTGGGCGTGCATGATCGGCTGCAAAAGCACGTCACCAAGTTCTTCGCGCATCCGATCAATGCGCTCGTCATCGATCGCATCGAATAGCTCGTAGGCTTCTTCAAGCAGATACTTCTGCAGCGATTTATGGGTCTGCTCTTGGTCCCATGGGCAGCCGCCCGGCCCCAAAAGCCGGTCCACCACGCCCACCAATCCATACAGTCCGCCCGCGTGCTCGGCGGAAACCGGGTGAATCAAAACGATATCGTGCGGCTGAAGATCGCCCGATTTTTCAGCCCAATTTCCGTCGCGAAGCACGGAAATTTTGCGGACCGCGGCGCGCTTCTCGAACCACTGAGGGTGGTCAAATGCGCCGAGCACGATTTGCGGCAGGCGTTGGTCGATCCGAGCTTCGCTGGGTGCGCGGACAACGCAGTATTCGTCGCCCAAGCCCGCTCGTTGGACCGCGCCCGCAAAGTCTGGATCAGGCAACGCGACTAACCTTGGCCAATGCCATTGCGCTGCATGAACTTATCAAATTCCGAGCGGAATTGCACTTGCAGCACTTCGATTTTCGCTTTCTTTCGGGTTGCCGCGAGGAGCTTTTCCAGGTCGTTCTTGATCGCGCCGCGGTCGATCATCAAGTTGCGGCGGATGCGTTTTTTCAAGTCGTCATCAAATTTTTTGAGCGCGGGCGGAATGACGTTTTCCTTCAAAAATCTAACGACAATATTTTCGCCTTGAACCCAATCGGTGTATTGGCCGATCTTGACTTTTTCGATGGCGTCGAGGATGGGCGCGGTCAGGTCTTGAATATCCACTTCGCCGAGGTCGCCGCCGACCGAAGCGGTCGCGTCTTTGCTCATGGCTTTTGCAACTTCGGCGAACGCCTTGCCCGTTTTCAGCTCGTCATCCACTTTTGCTTTTTCGCCTTCGGGAACGGCGATCACGCGCAGCTTCAGCTTTTTCGCGCTAGTGAACTCACGCGGGTTGCCTTTATAGTATTTTTCAATCTCCAAATCGGTGATGTTGACGCCCATCGTCACCAGGTTAAATTGGGCGGCCTCGATCCGGCATTGATACATCAAAAAGTCTTTGTTCAAGCCCTGTTTTTCCAGCGTTGTCAGCATGTTTGGGTCGAGTTTGAGTTTCTGATCATAGACATCTTGCACTTGGCTCGCCGATGGCGGGACGCCGTTCTCGGTCGCGCATTGCAGGATCATTCGCTCTTCCAGAATCAGTTGCATGGTGAGCAGTCCGGGCGGCGTGGCCTCAAAAACGTTGTCGCGGATCATGCGCCCCACGTTCGGCATGAATTCCATGCGTTGGTAGTATTCGCTGGCCATGATTTTTTCGCCGTTGATGGTCATCACGACGCGGTCGGATTGGCCAAACGATGCTGCGGCAATGCAAATGCAGGCGATGAGAGTCAGAAGCTTTTTCATGGTGGGCATCAATTTTGTTCGAATTTGCATACGAAGATACCCGTGTTGGACGTTCCAGCGACCAGCGGGCTTCTTCAAATCGGGTCGGTCATCGAGTACCTGGCCCATTCCTCCCGTCGATCTAACTGGACTGACCCCTATTCCCTAAATGAGCGTCGGGGCCAGTTTGGTCGTTTACTTTGTGCAAGTTTCTAGCTTGTCGGCGTGCTGACCTTACTCGTTGCCTGTATTGTTTGGTTCATTGAAGCTGTAATATCCAACTTCGTCGTCCATGTATGGCATCGTGGATGGTTGTGTCGGTCTGTAACTTCGGAAATAAACACGATGCGCGGTTACCGGTCGTTTTGACAGATTTGCGTAGTCAAAATCATTCCACACCCACACGTTTCCATAGTTTTTCAGGATGGTAAGATCATATGGAATAGCTGAATAGGTAGTCTTCAAGTAATCGACTAGCCACTTCCGATCCGGTATTCCGCTGACTGTAGCCGAAGTTGCAGTCAAGAACCAGTCGGCGTTGGACACAAATGGATACTGAATCCTACGGAGCGAGTTCTTTCCATCATCAGTGTACGTTGCGGTTCCATCTGAATTTGCCCATGACGGCTGCCCACTCGTTGCATTGCTGAGTTTTGCAACCAAGTGCTGCAAGTCTTTGCGATCTGGCTCGTTTGTTGGCTGATATGTGCCCAAGTATGCACCTTGACTTTGCGCATCAACCCACGCTGTAGAGTCCGCGAATACATTGTAGCCTGCAGCCTGCCCGTCTTGACAAGCCATATAAAGGTTGCGCAGTTCAGCGAACAACTGGTTTGGATTTGATCTAGCGAAGTGGTTCGATTCGTCCCAATACCTAAACGTGCCGACAGAAAGATAGGCGTTATCGAACGTAGAGGAACCAAGCGTGCCAATGCGACGCCCGCGTCCAACATTGGTCCGCAGCGGAAACTCAACGCCCGTCCCAAAATAATTACGTCGCATCAGGTTAAAGCGCCCACCGTTACTCATGATTCCGGTCTGGCAATCACCAAATCCATTTGTTGAGACAGTTGTGCCACACATGTAGTCGTCGAGGTACACGCCGCAGACGTCGTCCTCGAGAGATCCTTCAACTCGCTCTTGCTCTGCTCTGCCTCGCCATTTCACGCCTTGAATCACGTTGTTATCAATGACGTTTTGTAGCTGTACCAAACTTCTGCCACAATAAATGGCACCGTAGTCGGTGACGTCCGTCACACAATCGAGGAACAGATTCGTGGTCACCAAGTTCTTTGCACCGTGAATTCGCACGGCAATTCCAGATAGCGACTTGAACGCGCATCCCGAAATTTCGGTTCCGATATTCCAGTTTGCAAGTTCCAGCGCGCCGTTGTAGGGCCACATAAGTCCGCCTGTGTAAAAACCGCAATTTACTACTTTGATATTGTCACTGATGAGGTTTCGGACACTCGCAATGTCGGGGAGGGCGGGCTTGTTTGGCGGCGGGCGTATGGCTTTGTAAAGTCGCGTTCCGCATCCAGCTTCAGGTGACCCCTCATACCGTCCTCAAACTCGCAACCGTCAAACGTAAGGTTACGGCAACGCTTTGCGTTAACGCCTTGAAAACCCTGATTTCGGAACTTACAGTTTTTGAAGAGGATCGGTTCGGACGCGGATGGACCGACCATGCGTTGCACGTCGACCGACATGCCCCTACCGGTGCCAAACATGATGTTTTCAATCGTCAGCTGTCGAGTCGTGTCGGAGTCGCCTTTGCCGATGATGAGCGGCGATCCCCAGTTCTTGCCGGTTGAATTAGAAACTTTAGGCCATGCCACTTCCATAAAGTGGTTGGCTTCGGTATCGGGCAACTGAGATATCTTTTGCGCCGAGGGGCAAATGAAGTAGATGCGACCGTTAGCGGGGTTGAACACCATCTCGCCTTCTTGGTCCAAAAATTCTGGAGCGTTCATGAGTGTAAGCCTCTGCTTCTTGTCGGGAAGGGTCGCGCTGCCCCCAGTTTTTACGCTGAACGGATTTTGGGAAAAAGTGACGCCAACGTATCGGTGCGTGGTTTCCAATGGCCCGCCAACTGGCCCTTCGGAGTACTCTTCCCGCTCTATGGAAGCGACGCGCGCCATGGCGCAGTTGGCGTCCCAATCATGAAAGGTTAGGCCCCAAGTCCAGTCGTTGCTATGGTTATGGCTTGGAACATTGAATAAGCCGGGGTAAGTTTGTGTCCCGCCGTAAGGGCTTTCTGTGCTCTGCTCCCAAAGCGTTTGCGTACCGCTGTCAACACGGGTCCAGCGATAGTCTGGAAAGTCAGGGACATGCCCCAAGACGGCTTCAGCGATGTGGAGGGGAATGCCTTTATAGGTAACGGTCGGCCAGTTGCGGTTGTCGTCGGGGTTAAAGTCGTCGAACTTGTGTGGTCCTATGTTCTCAGGATCATAGGTCGTACGGTCTTTTACCTGACCACTTCCACCTTCATCAAACTCAATCCAGCAGACGCTTGATGCATTGGGAAAACGGCTGTACCATGGATCACCCGTCGGTACGCCAGAGTGAATTTCGTTTTCGTGGCCAGTATCACCGACGACTGCTCCATGAACAATCCGGGTTTGCAACCGGGCGGGAATGCTAAAACTTTGCCCAGTCACTTGTTCCTTCTCTAGGGCACCTTTCAAGGTGAGGGGCCCAGAATATGGAGTGAATGGGACATGGTAAAGTCCTGAGCTAGAATCGTCGCCACCAGATTGCCCCATCCGGATCTGCCCCCGAACGTAATACGTTTTGATGGGCAATCTTGTCAGCTCGCCACTAAAGACTTTCTGGATATCAGATGCAAGCAGGGCGGTGTCGTCCCGGCCCCAGTCGGCTTGTGCAACTGTCACACAAACAGCCGAGAGGCACACGAATAGCAATGGCTTAAAACGCATATGCGTACTCCTTCGATGGTGTTCAATGGACCATCTATTGACATCATATCAACACCCTGTTAAATATGCAAGAGCAAATTTGGATTTTTTCAAAAATTGATGTATCTTGTATACATGGACAGAATGTTGGCGACTATTTTATTTGTTTCACTGGGCACGATAGCGCGACCAAGCGGGTTAATTTATAAGCTGAGCAATTTGGGGCTCACACCCTCTGGTGTTCCGTATGGATCAATTTCAGCCTTTACAAAGGGAGATAGAATCGTGGTCGCGAACGAAGACAAAGGTTCGGCCCTCCACGCAAACGGCGTTTTTACAAATCTCGTTCCCATTTGGAAGCAATATTACAACGATGTCTTCACCAACGATCGAAATCAATTTGCCGTGGGGCGCGAGCCAAATTTTGCGGAATACCGGTCGTCGCTCACGGCCGAGCCTGTGCGCCTTGAGCCCCAACTGGAATTTTCCAACCAAATTTACGCGCGCGGAATGAACGAGCAGTACATCTTTGGCGGCGAGAAGGACACTACAGATGAGCGCTATACGGCGGGATATTACTACGAAATGGCGACAGGGCAGTATCACTATGTCGAAAACCCTTTCGAGGAAAACCAACGCACCGACGTGATGGCGATGAACAACAACGGATACATGGTGGTCAATCGTGGCTCGTTGATGCCGCGGACCGACCCTGGATTCCACATTTTCACCTGGATCTACAAAGACTTTGTCAAGCAAACCATGGTTGGCCAAGCCGATTTTTCGTTCATTAACTCCAAAGGTCAGCTACTGGGCCAAGACATTTGGGATTACCAGACCACGCTTTTCTTTGATGGAATCAAATCCGAACTGTTTTCAAACTACTACGAGGGGAAATACTGGTGGGCGGCAGGCCTTGACGATGCCGGCACGATGCTCATGCACGATCGCAAGCCATCTTCGTTAAGAAGCACTGCTTTGCGAAAGGACGGCGTTTGGTACTCGTGGCATGAAGCATGTCCGACGCTCTCACCCAACATGACGATCCGCAACGCCTACATGCGCGAAGACGGAGCGGTCGCCGCAATCGGAGTCCAAGACGGCAAGGGCTACCTGCTCCGGTTTGATCCAGTCCCGGAACCGGCGTCGCTGGTAGCTTTGGGCTCTGGGCTGGCGTTGCTCTTGCGCCGCCGAACACGAAAGTCCCGCTCGCAACGTTGATGGGGACATTAGCACCTCAACCGCCAATTTTCAATCACACACCATCAAAGTCGTACGTCCACCGGAACCTCGCGGCCCAGCGACGCGCTTTCGTATATCGCCGACAGAATCGCCGTCAGCATCACTCCCTGTTCGGGCGGCACGGGCGACTCCGACCCGCTGCAAATTGCGTTCACGAAAGCCTGCACTTCGCCGGTGTGCATCTTCGGCAGGTTCGGCAGCCGCGCGGGCGTCATCGTAAACATTTGCTGATCGGTCTCTTTGAAAATCTGCAGCGGCGGCTCGGCAAAAGGCGTGATCAAGGCCCCCGCGCCAACGCCATATAGCTGCGTTTGATAAGGGTCACCTTCACCGTTGCTCATGAACGAGGATTCCAGAGTGACGCGCGCGCCATTTTCGAACAAAATCGAGCCGACTGCGAAGTCCTCAACCGTGAACTTCGAGCGATCATAGGGGCCAAAAAAGTTGTGGATTTTGGGGTCTTTTCCCAAGGTGTCCCAAGTGCTACCGCTCACGGCAACCGGTTTTGGGTACCCCATCAAGTGCAACGTCATATCCAAAATGTGAACGCCTAGGTCGATCAGCGGCCCGCCGCCATTGAGCTCTTTACTGATAAAAACGCCCCAATGCGGCACTCCTCGGCGGCGCAAACACTGCGCTCGCGCATAGTAAACGTGCCCCATGTGACCGTTGGCGATGAAGTCATCAAGAAATTTCGTCACAGGATGAAAGCGAAAATTGAGGCCAATCTGCAGGATTTTCCCGGACTCCTTGGCTGCGCGGTACATGTCGGTCGCCTCGGAAACGCTGATCGCCATCGGCTTTTCGACCAGCACGTGCTTTCCGGCTTGCAGCGCCGCGATGGTGGGTTCGGCGTGGGCGGTGTTTGGCGTCGCCACGCTGACCGCGTCCACGTGCGGCCAAAGTTCTGCGTAGTTTGACGTTGAAAAAGCCGCGCCAACTTGGTCGGCGACCTCTTGCGCTGCGGCAAAATTCGCGTCGCAAACGGCAGTGATCTCGCAAAGATCGGGGACGGATTGGTAACCGGGAATATGCTCGGAGCGGGCGATGGCACCGCACCCAATGATGCCAATTCGAACCTTGGAACTCATGCCCGGAGCTTACCGAATTGTGTTCTCGTCGCTTGCGCTTCGAAACGCCGACTCGATCGATTCCGCCGATTCTTCCAGCAAAATCTCTTCCTCGGTCTCGGCGGATTCATCCTTATCGCGGCGCAGATAGGCAAACCAGCTCCCGATCGCCGCGATGCCCAGCAGCACCGACCAGAAAACCAACGGAGGCAACTCTGCAGTGACGGCGGGCAATTTCGCGTTTATGCCGTAGTTGTGCACGGCCATGAACCCGAGCTTGACGCCAACCCAACCGACCAAAAGGTACGCGACATGATCCAAATCGGGAAACTGGTCGAGCAACTTTACGAAGAAGCTGGCGGCAAAACGGAGCAGAACCACACCGATGATTGCGCCGAAATAGACAACCCAAATTTTGTCTTGGCCCCGCACCATCGCGACGCCTGCCAAAACGCTATCCAGTGCAAACGCGATGTCGGCAACTTCCACTGCAACCACCGTCGGCCAAAAAGCCTTGCCCGCGTTCTTGGCCTCGTCGCCACCGCCGTGCGATCTCGACAAAAAGTGCTTGAGCGGCAAGAACAAGAGGTACGCCGCGCCGACCGCCTGCAACCACCAAAGCGCGAGAATTTTCGAGGCCAGCACGATCGCGATGAGGCGAAAAACGAACGCTCCACCCAGGCCATAAAGCAGCGCGCGCCGCTGCTGATCCTTGGGCAAATGGCGCACCATGATCGCGAGCACCAGGGCGTTGTCGGCGGAAAGCAGGCCCTCCAATCCAATCAGGATGAGCACAACACCCAGGTCACCAATCGCAAAAGTTTGTCCTAACATCGCATTAAACAGTGTCTACGCCAGCAAAATGCAGACGGTGGCAGGGCCATTCTGCCACAATATCAGCGTTTAGAACCGCCATGCCAACCTATCTTTATGAATGCACATCGTGCGCCAAGACCTTCGAAGTTGAGCAGCAAACGGTGACGCAGGGCTGAGGGAGCGACAGCC
>CAYRAX010000029.1:0-20023 GCA_964422285.1 uncultured Chthonomonas sp. | reverse complement strand
TCCTTGGAAGCCGGGAACCAGGTCCTTCCACGCGAGTTGCTTCATGTCGCCCTTATCCAGCGGCGGAAATTCGAACTCCGATGCTTCAAAATCGATATCCCTCGCGACGCGGTCTTGTATCGCTGTGAACTTGATCTGCCGCTGGTCGCGGAGCGTCACCGTTGCTTCGGCGCGGTAGAGCAAATAGCTGTCCATCGGGAACCACAACCGCAGGTCCACTCCTGAACCCGTTTCTGGCCTGCGCACAGAACACTTGGCAATCCTGCACGGGCTACCTTCAAATTGCGCATTTTCGAACCCGGTCAACTTCAAATTTGGCTTTGTTGAAATCAAAAAGTCGTACGGTCCATCGGTATTGAAATTAAAGTCGCCATCTTCTAGCACCGGCGGCGCGGCCCCGGCATCGCGAGCGAGCCACGGATTGCCAGTCGTGGTCGCATAAACGCTCGCCCGAAAGAGCACGAAAAAGCTATTTTTGCCGTCGGTGCCGAGGTGAACCAACGGTGCGTCGCCGAGAAGCGCCATCATTGCGCCGCGCTCGCCATCAATCGCGCGCCGCACCTTCAGCACGACCTTTTCCTTCTGCAGCTTGGTTGTCAGAATCCATGAATCCTGATACTTTTTGAGCTTGCGGCTATCGGCGGCCATCGCGCGCAGCAGGCCCTCGAAGTTTGCGGGCGGCGCGGCGAGCATGAGCGAAAGAATTGGCGCGGTTAGCATGGCGATTGGTCCACTAAGGTTAACGAAAAATACGGGTCACAGTTATCCACAAAATTCCAGGGAAAGATCGAGGCGAGGCGCGCTGTGGGTGATCCATCCGGACGAAATGACATCAACGCCGGTCTCGGCATACGACCGCACGGTGGAGAGACTGATGTTGCCGGAAGCTTCCAAAGTTGCGCGTCCAGTCGCAATTTTAACGCACTCGGCGACCTTCACGGGCGACATGTTGTCTAGCAAAATGGTCTCGGCTCCAGCCGCAAGAGCTTCGTTCAGCTGCTCAATCGTGGTCACTTCGACTTCTATTTTTACCAAATGCCCTACAGTTGATCGCGCTTTTTGCACGGCATTCGTGATTCCGCCGCTGGCAACGATGTGGTTGTCTTTGATCATCACTGCATCGAACAGCCCGAACCGGTGATTGAATCCGCCACCGCAACGAACGGCATATTTCTCGAGTGCCCGCAGTCCTGGTGTGGTTTTTCTCGTGCAAACGACCCGGGCATTTGTGCCATCGATGGCGCGCACGAGCTGATGAGTGGCGGTCGCGATGCCAGAAAGATGACCTAGGAAATTGAGCGCCACTCGTTCCGCGCTGAGCAAAGCCCGAGCCGGACCCTCAACCCACAGGATTTCTTCACCGGGTTGCACTTCGGCGCCGTCCGCGACCTCGGTGGCGACTCGAACTCGATCGTCCCGCTGGCAGAAAGCCTCAACTGCGAGTTCGACCCCGGCAATTACACCTGGCTGCTTGGCGACGATGCTGGCGCGGCTCTGTTGGTCGCCGCTGATTGTGGCCATCGAAGTGATGTCGCCGGCGAGCCCGAGGTCTTCGGAAAGCGCCTCACGAACGCTGCGTTGGATCAATTCTGGATCAAGTGATCGCATGGTTTGCTTCAGTTTGGCACGGTTTTTCGGGCAAAAGGTCCCAAAGTTTGTGAGGTTTTTAGGCTCAAAAGCTACATTAGCCTTGCATTTTTCCGGGCAACAAGGCAATAATATCAATGGCTTAGAGTATGTCGAGGCCGGAAAAGTGGTCACATGAGGTGGCCGAGCCAAGCATGAACGTCGTGATTTGGTTCCATAGGAAACTCAAGGATAGTTGTGGAATTTTGATTGCGGTTAGTTCTTGCGAAGGTTCAGCGAACCGAAATGTGCGTGCTTATACTCCGAACTCGTGCGGTTCAAAGGCCAAATCTTAGGAGAAATAAAGAAAAGCATGAAGCGAACCTTTACTTACGCATTGGCGTTGACGCTGACGCTTGGCTCGATGGCTACGGCTTTCGCACAAGATCAGTTCCCCGACGTTCCTGCAAATCACTGGGCTTATGAAGCCCTCGAAACCCTGAAGCGCGACGGCGTTTTGGTTGGTTATCCGGACGGCAAGTATCGCGGTACTCGATTGATGACCCGATACGAAGCAGCAGTCGCGATCCACGCAGCTTACAAGAAGCTGATGTCGCTCCACGAAGGTCTTGCCGAGCAGGTTAAGACTCTGGAAGGCATGGTCGGCGGCGGCGGCGGCGACATGAAGGGCGTGCTCGACCAAATGAAGGCCGACATTGCTAGCATGAAGACCTGGGGCGACGACGTCGCCACGCTCAAGAAGATGGTCGAAGAGTTCGAGAAGGAACTCACCGGCCTCGGTGCTGATGTCGACAAGATGAAGGCACAACTGGGCGACCTCGACAGCCGAGTCACCGCTCTTGAGAAGAAGATGAACGTTTCCGTTACTGGCGACGTGAACCTTCTTGTCTTTGCTGGCAACAGCCGAGACAAGTACCTTGGCATGAACAAGGAAGGCCGAATCGTTGGTTACAACGAGAAGAGCGGCGTTCCCATCGCTGGCGGCGTTAACGCTGGCCGAGCTGGTCTGCAAAAGGACCTCAACATCTATCACGAGCTCGCGTTGAACCTCAAGGGTTCCAACACCGAAGGTCCGAAGTGGTGGGCAACCATCCTGTTCGGCAACACCATGAGCAACACCGTTGGTGGTGGCCCAGGTGCTGGCGGTGCCGTGTTGGGTGACTTTGTCAACCAACCGTTTGGTAACAACTACAGCGACAACAACGCGATGGACATCGCTATCACCGACCTCGGCGTCAGCTTCGACACCAGCCTGGCTGGCGTTGGCTTCAACGCTCTCGTTGGTCGAATCGGCAAGAAGGTTAGCCCGTACATCCTGCAACGCGCAGACAATACGTACTACTTCAAGAACGACCGATGGGACGATGGCAACTGGCGACTCGATGGCGGTCAACTCACCTTCAAGTTTGGTGGTGTTGATCTGATGCTCTTCGGTGGCAAGCCAAGCACCCTGAACACCAACAACAACAACCTGCTGAACCCGGCAAACCTCGTTCCAGCTGGTACCCCGATGGGTGCTGGTGGCGCAGTTGCATACCCAGCTCCTGGTTATGCTGGCACCGCAATGGTCGACACGTTGCTCGGCGCACAAGTTGGTTTCAACGTTGGTACCATGGGCCGCTTGAACGCAGCTTATGTCTACTTTGACACCGACACCGCTGCAGCCGGTCAAAACAACCGACTGTCCGTCTTCGGTGGCGACGGCGCATTCTGCTTCGGCAACATCAAGGTTAACGCTGGTTACAGCAAGAGCCTTGCTCAACGAAACAGCACCAACGCCTTCGACAAGAAGAACCAAGCCGCGTTCATCAACGCAGGTTGGGACGCAACCAACTGGGGCGTTTCGGCTGAATACCGAAAGATCCAATCGCTGTACGTTGCCGCTGGCAGCTGGCGCAGAATCGGTACTCTCTGGAACCCGACCAACATCTCGACCTTCACCGGTAACATCTGGTTCAAGCCAACCGGCAACATCAAGCTGTTCGCATCGGGCGAATTCGGTAAGACAATCGACCGAATCACCGTTGCAGGTGGCAAGGAGAACATCACCTCGATCATCGCTGGTGTGGACTTTGATGTCAACGCAGCTTGGAAGGCAACCCTCAGCTATGAGGATGTCAAGATCGACGACGCTGGCAGCGCCAACGACGTCAAGCAAAAGTGGGTAAGCCTCGGCCTTGGCTACAACCTCGGCACGAACGCTATGCTCAACCTCGCCTACGAACTGGGCAGCGTCACCAACCCATACGCATGGGGACAAGGCGGAGCTGGCTCGTACAAGGGCGGCTTCTTGACCACCCAGCTGACCATCAAGTTCTAATCTAGCTTCGGCTAAATTCAGAACTGGCACCCCAGGAATTCATTCCTGGGGTGCCTTCTTTTTGGATTGGACGTATAACAATCTAGGAAGGAAACATCATGAAAAGACCACGAGCATACAAACTTGCCGCCATCATTGGCCTGACCGGACTCATCGCAGGCATCGCAAGCCCCCAAATTATCCAGGCCATCAAGGTGGTCGGCGTCGCGGCCGCCGTGAAGCAATTTGGACCCGACATCAACAAAGCGATCAACAAGCTATCCAAGCACACAGACACGGATCAGCAATTCACCAAGGTTGTGCCGATCTTGGCGATTGGGTTGGGCAAGAGTAGCGCCATCGGCGCCGCCCAGGTGACCGGCCCTAAGGCCAAGGTGATGATGGTTGAGGCCGTGGCCTCGCCCGAAACCGAGCTGTTTGGCAAGGAAATTCGCATTCGAGCCATGATCCCTGTCGAGAGCAAAGACGTGCTCAAAAGCATCAAGAAGGTGGAGGGCGTCGGCGTTAGCGGCATCGTTGACTTGAAGCTATAAGCCACACGGCGGGACGCCAAAAAAGGTGCCTGCCCCATCGCGGGCCAGGCACCTTTTGTTATGCTAAATCCGGTCTTATTCCGGCTTGGCGGTCGCTGCTTCCAGCGTGTCGGACTCTTTCAGGCGTTGCCAGAAATCCTTGAAGCTTTCCTTGAACGAAGGATACGCGACGTCGATTTTGGCTGCTCTGTATTTCTCCAGCAGGTTCTTGTCGATTTCGCGCGCTCGCAGACCCTTTTGAAGCGCAAGTCGTCGGCGCACCTCTTCCTTCAAGATGGCGTCGATGGGGCGCTTCTTTTCGCCGGTCTTCATTTCAACGTAGAACTTGGCAAATCCATCCGAAAGCTTCACCCAATCGGTGGTTCGACCATCGGGGGTCTTTTCAATCGCCAATCGAATTTCGGTCGGCATAGCGGCCAAAACGCGGTCGCGGTAGGCGGGGTTGTTCTTCGCGCCAGGAATTTCGCTGTACCGGGTCGCGACGATCTTAAACTCCATTCCACGGGCCAATTCCGCGTCAACTTCCTTGCGCTTGGCTTCCTTGGAGACAAAAATGACGAGCGAATCGGCAGTCGCGGGGTCGACGAACTCCTTGGGGTTGTCGGCGATGTACTTCTCAGCCTCTTCGGTCTTAACGTTCAATCCGCGGGTGATGAGCTTTTCGCGAGCCAGGTCAACGCGCAATCGGGCGCGAATGTCATCAATGCTCAGCCCTTGGCTCGTCAGAACCTTCAAGAAATTGGGGTTTCGCTTCTTTTGGAACTCGACTTCGGCTTCCAGGTCCTTATCGGTCGGGTACACGCCCTCGTCTTTTGCCATCTGCAAGACCAGCTTCTGTTGAATCATATCTTGCAAGGCTTGGAACCCGAGCGATTCGGCGACTTCGGCGGCTCCCACTTGGCCATTTGCGGTTCGCACACGCACCGAGCCCTTCGTCTCCAGGTACTTGTGGAACTGTTCCAAAGTGATGGTTTCACCGTTAATGGTCGCCAGCTTTTCTCCGCCGCGACTGCAGCCCGCAAGCCCAACGGCAACGGCGGCGAGCAGGGGTATCCAAATCAGTTGTTTCAAAGTCAAAGTCGTAAATCTCCTTAGATACGCACAAATACTGGCTGTATTGTACTCTGTAGGGTAAGAATCGGTATCTTAGCCCTGAAATTCAACACTGTTCAGGTTAAAAACGTGCCCTAATCCACACTTTTGACGAACATCAAAAGGTGGGTGGAAACGCTGAAATCGCCGCCGCGCCAAATAGTCCGGCATTTTCGCGATATGGACTGTTTGGAAGTCTCAGATCTAGCCATGGAGCCAGCCCCACGCCGCCGCAAAGCACGATGGCGTCTGGATGAAAGAGCTTTGCGATCATGTCGACGGCGATTTTTGCCGCTTCACGCGCTTGGTTTTGCTGGCTCGCGGTCGGCTGTGGAGTCAAGGCTGCGCCACCGAGCAGACTCTCGAACGATGCGCCGCTTGGAGTTGGGAGGTCGTTGATTCTGGGGTAATCGCCATCAGGGCCAGCAATGATCCGGCCCCGATCCACCAAGCCGCAACCAACGCCAGTGCCTAGGGCCAGCGTAGCCACACGCTTGCCGGCGTAATCGGGATGGCAAGCGTGCCCCCAAGCGGTCGCGAGGCCATCATTGAGCGCGAAAACCTCTAACCCGGGCAGCCCAGCCCGAAAATCTGTGCCCACGTGCCCTGGAATGATGTCCTTTGCCTCGGTAACCGTGCATGTGCGCGGGTCCACTACGCCGCCGGTGCTGATTGAAACACGTTCAACCTGGGCCAATTCGGCTTGCTTGCGCACCCAAGATAGTCGCTCGCTAGGGTCGATCTGTAGAGGCTCGCGCACGGGTTCGCCGACCAGTTGCATGCCCTCAAATGTCGCTGCCCGAATCCAAGTGCCGCCGATATCAACCGCAAGGCACCGGTTGCTGTGGTTCTGGAGCGCATTCTGGAACGTTCGGGTCTGCTTGACGGGGTCGTTCAACGCCCCGCCGATCACCACTGCCGTCGCACCGATGCAGATCGCTGCTTGAGCGTCTGCCACCGAAGCGTAACGACCTTCCGCGATCACCGGCACCTCCAGAGCCGAAATGAACTCGCGCAGAACCCCAAGCGCGGGACCAAGTTCGCCTGAGCGCGATTCCTCGGTGTAACCGCAGAGGGTTGTTCCAACAAAGTCGATGCCGCAATCGACTGCGTAGCGCGCGCTCTCGAGGCTATCGCAATCACCCATCGCGAGGCGTCCATGTTGGTGGATCAAGGCCACAAGTGACCGTAAGTCGGTGCCCCTTGGCCTGGGACGCGCGGTAGCGTCGAGCGCGATGACTTCGCAACCCGTCGCGATGAGGTCCATCACTTCCGATTCAGTCGGCGTGATGTAGACCGGCGAGCCATCATATTCGCGTTTGATGAGGCCGATCGTGGGCGGATTGCCGCACATCTGGCGGATGACCGAGACTTCATCCTTGCCCTGCAATCGTAGCACCCGGACGCCCTGATTTAGGCTCGCTTGCGCAAGGCGGCCCAGCGTTTCGGCGTGTTGCACCGGCGAATTGGGGCTGGCTTGCACGCTCGCGACCAGCGGTGCCGTGCGCAGAAGTTTGACCAATTCGTCGCGTGTCATCCCGGTTCATTATGTCGAAGTTCGCGGGCCGAGAATTTCAAACCCGACCGATGCCAAAATGCTAACCTTAAAGACAGTCGGAAAACCTCCGACATTCGAACAAGGGAGTTCGGTCCATGGAAAGTAGTTTTGATCTTGATTTTCTTTCGGTAACGGAAGCTGCGGCGCTGGCTTGCGCCCGATGGGTTGGAAAAGGCAAAAAGGACGAAGCCGATGACGCGGCTTGCACCGCAATGCGCGGAAAGCTCAACGAGATGCCGATGGACGGCACGATCGTCATCGGCGAAGGAGAGCGCGATGAGGCACCGATGCTGTTCATTGGCGAAAAATTGGGCCAAGGCAGCGGGTCGGTGGTGCAAATCGCGGTGGACCCACTCGAAGGCACGAACCTGTGTGCGAACGGAACTCCAAACTCGATTTCGGTTCTCGCCGCGACCGTTGAGGGCCAAGGCAAGCTCATGCACGCTCCCGATTGCTACATGGAAAAGCTGGTCGTGGGGCCCGAGTGCCGCGGCGTCGTGGACATCACCGCTCCCCCGCGCGTGAACCTGAAATTCATGGCCAAGGCACTTGGCAAAGAAGTGGACGAAATGACGATTGGCGTTCTTGACCGCGAACGCCATGAAACGCTCATCTCCGAAATTCGAGCCGCTGGTGCGCGCGTTCACCTCATTCCCGATGGCGACCTTTCCATCGCGATCGCCGCGCTGGATATGGAATCGGGCGTCGATGGTTTGATGGGAATTGGCGGCGCACCCGAAGGCGTCATCTCGGCAGCGGCCGTACTTTGTTGCGGCGGAGAAATGCAGGCGCGCCTCAAATTTTCCACCGATCAGCAGCGGGCGAGAGCGACCGAGATGGTTGGTGGCGACATTGATCGCGTCTTCACGGGGACCGACCTTGCGAGCGGCTCGGTGATCTTCTGCGCGACCGGCATCACCTCGGGCGATCTGCTTAAAGGCGTTCGCTACACGCGCGACTACGCGGTTACCGAGTCCATCGTGATGAATTCGGAGACCTTCACCATTCGTCGAATCGAAACTCGGCATCGAACTGACTAGTTCATCGTCACGAAACCGGCGTTCGCATCGTCCTTAGCTTTGTAGCAAAGTGCGACGATTTTTAGCATTTGTGGGGCGAATCATGGAGTGGATCGCCGCAGCGGTTTCGCTGTGGGCGCCGATGATCGTCATCTCGCTTTTCGCCGCCGTCTACCTTTGGCAGGTCTACCAATTTCTCACCGCTCCCGGTAAGCCAGTTGTCTACGAGTACCAAGCGTCGGGTGGTAAGTATAAGTTAACAGCAAAAAATTATACGTTTGACCCTATTTCGTTGTCTGGTGTCGTCTCAGGAGTGCAGCTCTCTGACCCAGCGGGAACGGCTATCGCTGAACTCGATTCACTAATCTTGCGATTCGAAAAGAACGTACTCTCGATTGGCGCACGCCGCGGCGATGTCCACATTGACCGGGAAAAATCGGGCTTTCCCATCGAAAAAGCGCTACCCAAACAAACGGGCGAGAAGTCGGATTTGGCGTACCGATTTGAGGGCCACGACCTGACCGTGCACTACGCGGATCGCAGCGCGGAGCCCGGATTGCCCGCCAAGCTAAGCGCGCGGGAAGTATTTGTTGATGGCTCGGCGGACGCGGCGGTTTTTCGAATGGTTGGCTCGCTCAACGGGTCTCCGGTCGAATCATTCGGTGCGTGGTCATCGGTCGATGGTTGGCGAGCCGACCTGGCATGGCCCGCAATGCAGAGCAGTTGGGTGCTGCCGCATGTCGAGCGCTGGGTTCAAAAAGAGGTCCGCGATGAGCTCAGTCGGGTGACCGCATTAAACGCGCAAACCTCAGGTGCGATGCGCATGAGCCAAGCCAACGGCAAACCCATCCACTTCGACGGAAATGTGAAATTGCGAGCATCTGGCGTTGCGTGGTCCGACGTCATTCGCGGTGGCAGCCTGGATGCGGCGCTTGAACTTCGAAATGATACGCTCGGCGTGCTCGCCAAGCTCAACGAATCGAACCGAAACGCAAAATTTGACGGCGTTTTGGGTTGGGCCGACGGCTTTCGTGCACAAGGAAAAATCTCGGCTTCGGCCGCTACCGAGCGCGCGCTTTGGGTGCCGCTGCGCAAGCTGGTTCCGACGGAAATTCGCGCGAATCGTGTGACGCTCAACGGCATCCTGAAGTATTCCGGCGGGCAGTACGATATTTCGGGCCAAATGCAAGCTGGCGAATTGAACTTGGCGGGTGAAAAGTTGCGGTCCGTCGCGGCAAAAACTCGCTTCACCCATCGCGGATTAGCGATTGATTTGGAGCGCGGCCAATACGGTGGGACGGCAATTCGCGGCGCGATGAGCCTTGGCTATGATTCCAACCGCATTGATGGATTTGTGAGTTCAAAATCTGTGAATTTGTCGACTTGGGGTTCGCGATTTGGGCTGCAGGGCCTTTCAGGCAACGCGGCCGCCACCGCCGTGATATCCGGGAAATCGAGCAAGCCAAAAGTGGATGTTGACCTGGCGGGATCGGCTCGTTTGGCGATCAAAGATTTGGGCCGATGGCGGGCTGGTGCGTTCGATGCCCGAGTCAACTGGTTTGGCGACAAGGTCAATGTTAACCGGTTCCTGTGGCGCGGGCCAGACGGCGTTGTCAGCGCGCGAGGACAGGTTGAGCCAAATCGAAAACGCCTAGCACTGGATGTGCGCGCAGACGGCGTTCGGGTGGATGGCTTGACCGAGGATTTGCGCGGGTTGATGGCGCTGGATGGACGGGTCACGGGCACATTTTCGAACCCAGAGTTCGCTGGCGTCGCCGCGCTGGATGATCTGAAGCTAGGAGAGCGCCGGTTGCCGACCTTGAGCGCGAAGGTCGCCCTGAACAAGACGCGAATAGCGGCCAGCCGTGTCGTCGCGGATGATGGCCTTTTCTCCGCCCAAGGCGCGCTGACATACAACATGAAGTCCAAGAGGATCGATGGCACGATGGATGCGAAGTCGATCCAGCTCGCGGATTGGGCCGACCAATTCGGCGGATCAGGCTGGGTTGATGCGAGCGAAATCAAGATTGGCGGCACCATCGACGAGCCGAGCGTGGCGGCAAATGTTAGCGCTCGAACGGCGCGAATCGGCGGCCAAACCTTTGGCGATGTGTTGGCGCGGGTTCGATTGCAGAAGGGCGTAATTTCTGTGCATGAGGCTTCCGCCAAGTTGGCTGATGGACAGATTTCGGGAAGTGGAGAATACAATCTGAAGGCCGAAAGCGGCTCGGCAGACGTGAACTTTGACGGCGTGTTGGCGGCAAAATTGTTGCCTCCCTCAAGCGACGTCGATTTTGACAGCCGCCTGTTTGGAACTGCGAACGCGATATTCAATAAAGAAAAGATCGCGAAGGGCGCCGCGACGATCAACGTCAAGGATGCGAACCTGGAAGGTGTGCCGGTGGGGTCAGGAAAGATCGAGGTGGCAGCCCTCGACAATGTATTCACCGCGAATCTCGGCATCGGCCAGGACGATCGCTTTTTGCTTGGCGAAAATTTGCTGTATGATCACAACCAAAAGTCGATCGGTGGCGTGCTCGATGCCTTGAATATGCCGCTCGCGAGCATCTTGCGATCCGATCAATTTGCCAAGCGTATCGCGCTGAACGACACCATGAACTCGATTCGCGAGCGTCTTTCGGCTTCGCTAACGGCGCGCATCCAGCTTTCCGGCACGACCGACGACCCGTATGCATCGATGCCAAATTTTGCCTTGGACGCCATTCAAATCGACGACCAACCAGCCGGAAAAATCGAAGCGGTGGGCACCTATTCCAAGGGTGATATCAGGATCAAAAGTGCGCTTTGGAAGCATGAAAATTCAACCGTCGGCGTGTCGGGCTCGATCAAATCCGATGGCGAGCTCGCGCTCACGGGCTCGATTAACCAATTCGATTTGGCGTGGATGAATCGCTGGAATCCGGAGTGGCCAGCGGCGGAGGGTCAGGCGACGATATTCATGGACATCAGCGGCACCACACGCGAGCCAATCATGCTGGGCAGTGCCGACTTCACTTACGCGGGCCTGAGCGCGTCGGCGTTGAACCCCGACAAGATTCCGCCCAGCCTTTCGCTGTATCCGCTCAAGTTGGAAAAGAACCGCATCGAGTTGGAAGGCAAGTATTCGGTGGACGCGTTTTCGGGCAGCTTGAAAGGCGCGATTCCCCTTGCCGCGCTTGATGCGCAAAATTTGTCCGCCGAGCCATTCCAAATTGACATTTCGGCGGACGAGCGCAAGCTGAAAGACTTTGCCGAAGTGATCAGCGGCTTGGACGCAAAGCGCACGACCGGCACCGCGTCGGGTTCGGCGAAAATCTCAGGTACGGCGGCGGACTACGACATTCGCGGTGAACTGAAAGTTGTCAACGGGCAGCTTGCGCTGGATGGCTACGAATCGATGCTGACCGAACTCGGCATCGCACTTACTTCGAGCAAGAACGAATTGCGGCTGGCAGGGCAGGCAAAGAGTTCCAAGGGTGGAAGTGTGACGCTGGCAGCCTCCGCCAAACTGCCAACCCAAGTGGGCGGCGACATGACCGCGGCCAGGTTTTTGCGCGAGGCTAGCCTCGATGGTTTGGTGAAATTTGATGACCTGGTCGTCATCGAAAACCCCAGCCAAGCGGACAAGCGATTTAACGCGCGCATCGCTCCTTCCGAAATTCGAGTTAGCGGCAGCTTGGCTGAGCCGGTGCTATCCGGTAATGTATTGCTTGCCGACATCGACACCGCGATTCCAACTGCGCCCGAAGAAGGCGAACCGTCCACGTTTGCGATCAACCCGCTCTTCAAGGACTTTGGTTTCACGCTGCTGAATACGGCTACGATCCGCTCGACATCGGCAAAGATGGTGCTCACCGGCGGCGGCAAAGTCACGGGCAACCTTCAAGCCCCGAAAGCGCAGGCAGACTTTGATGTGCGCGACGGCATTTTCTCGCTACCCAACGCGCGCATCGACTTGGAAACCGGCAAAATTCGATTCCGCTACGATGGCGCACTCGTGAATAATGCAGCGCGACTGGATCTGGTCAATTTGGAGGGCCGCACCACGGTGAGCGCGAGGCGGCTGACGGACACGGTCGAGCGCTATGATGTCACGCTCTTTTTGAACGGGAACTTGCTCGAGGATGGCGGCTTGACGATCAACGCGACCAGCGATCCGCCCGACCTCACTTCGCAGGAAATCTTGGCAATCTTGGGTCAAAAAGACTTAATCGAAGATATCGCTCGCGCGGCAACTGGCCAGCAGCGTTCGAGCCTGGGTGATACCGCGCTGCAATATGCGCTTCCTGCGTTGAGCAACGTTCTCACGGCGAACATGGCGAGCTCTTTCAAATTGGACTATGTCGGCGTGGAATACAACCCGTTCGACCAGTACATTTTCACGGCCGGCAAAACACTCGCCAAGGGTCTGACGGTTGATTTGCGCCGGCAATTGACCGCCCAGCCTAATCAAAAATTGAAGTACGATTTTCGTCTTGTTTATCGCATTCCCAGCCGCGACAAATTCCTGTCTCGATTGAGGCTGAGTTTTGGCATCGACCAGGATCGACCATGGCGGATCGGGTTCGATTATGTCACGCGATTCTAGGCGCACACAGCGAGGTGCAGGAACGGTCCGCATAAAACTTTTCGTACAACTACTGGCCCAAATGCGCAACGCGATGGTGCCCAATGCGTCTAAAATTGCACAGTGATCCTCGGAGGGAACAATTGACCAAAGGATGGACAACATCATTACTCGCGCTCGCCATAGCTGCTTGCGCCTATGCTCAATCGAGCGGCACCATAACCATGGTGACCATACGTGGCAACAAATACATTTCGAATGACGCCATCATGGCTTCAATCGGAAGCCTGCAGGGAAAGCCCTATTTGCAGGGCCGTCTGCTTCAAGATGAGCAATCGATCAAAGATTTGGGCCTTTTCAAAGATGTCAAGGTGCTCTCGCGCCAGTTGAACGAGACCGATTGGGAAATCGTGATTGAGGTCGTCGAAAATCCTTACATTAAGGAAGTGCGCATCACCGGGAACACTGTTTTCACGACCAAGGATCTGCTTCCGCTTGTCACGCAAAAAACTGAAGCGATTTTCAACCTGCGCACCATTGAGCCGACCGCATCAGCGATCGCCGCTTTTTATGAAAAGAAGGGCTACTTTGCACAAGCAGACATTGCGCCAGCCGTCGATTCATCGGGCACGCTCAATGTTCAGATCATCGAGCGCGCGGTCAACAACATCGTTTTGAAGGGACTCGTCCACACGCGGCCGTCCGTGGTGCGAAGGCTGATCAAAACCAAGCCAGGCGAAGCGTTTAACGAAATTCGGTGGCAAAGCGACTTGCGACGATTGTTGACCACGCAGTGGTTCCAAGACATCGTTCCCAACGCCGAAGCGACCGACCAAATCGGTAAGTTCGACTTGGTGATGGACATGAAGGAGCAGCGGACGGGCCAGATTGGTTTTGGCGCTGCGCTTGACCCACGAAGCCGACTGGCGGGCAACCTGCGCTATGCCGACACGAACTTTGGCGGACGCGGCCAAAGCATCGGCTTGACTTTGCAACAAGACACGAGCGGCGGCGGGCTCTCGGCTTCAGCAGACTTCACGAACCCGTACATCGACTCGCGGGAGACTTCGGCTTCGCTACGGGTCTTTACGCGCGTTAACAACTACTTCACGGGCTCTGGCTTGAACAGCGATTCGCCGGACGATAACCGGTTCGATGAGCGGCGCACGGGCGGACAAATTGCCCTTTCCCGGCCGTTCCAGAAGGTGTACTCAGCATCAATGGGCCTGAGCTATGAAAAAATCGAGACTCTAAAACTGCGGGCGACGGGGCAAGATTTCATCCAGCAAGACGGCGATATTTCGACGTTCTTGTTCCAAGTGGCGCGCGATACACGCGACGTGCCGCTGGATCCGCAAGAAGGCGATTACGCGCGCTTGACGGTCGAGCCCGCGTTCACGAACATCACCAAAATCGGCGGCAACATCGCCAACATTTCGTCGGCGTTGGGGCGACACAAATTCCTGCGCACCACCGCAGAGTACAAGGCCTTCTTTAGCAAGCGACCGAAAGATCGGCGCAAGTTGGGCGATCCGCGCGACGTCATCGCAGTGCGCGTTCGAGCTGGCATGGTTGCGGGAACGGTGCCGTTCTTCGAGCAATACTTTGCCGGTGGAACCGATACCGTGCGCGGCTATTCCGACCAACGATTCTGGGGCAAGCGAACGTTGACTGGCACGCTGGAATACCGGAAGCCGCTACAACGCAACATCACAGTCGCGGGATTCGTGGATATCGGCAGCGCATGGGGCGGATATGGGTCGATCAACGACTTTACGCAGAGCACCAAGGCTAGCCTGCATTTGGGATACGGCGTCGGCGTCGCATTCCGCACGCCTCTGGGTCCGATTCGCGTGGACTTTGGCTGGAACCCCAAGGGCCAAAACCGAACACACTTTTCAATTGGAGGCGGATTCTAGTCTGCCCGAGGGCGGCCAAAATTGGCCAAGGAACACAAGCAAACTATGTCAACCATTCTCAAGAAGATTTTTCCTTATGCGGCAATCGCAGGAATCTCCATCGGCGCATTTTCGATGTTCGGATTCCAACCCACTACCGAGAAATTTGGCGTCGTGGACATCAACAAAATCCTGCAGGACAGCGAACTCGGCAAGAGCACGAACAAGAAGCTGCAAGACGCGCTGACCATCCGCTCGGACCTGCTCAAGTTCATCTCGACCTACAAAATTCTCACCGTGGAGCAAGCGAACAAGCTTCGCGAACTCAGCCTGAAACCGACGCCCACCGCCGCCGACAAATCGGAAATCGAGCGAATCAAGGGCGAAGTGATCGCCGCGGACAAGAAGCGCAACGAACTCTTGCAAAAAACGAACATGACCGAGCCCGAGCGCATGCAACTGCAGGACTACGCTCAGCGCGCCCAAACGATGGCGCAGGTTATGGAGCAATTTAACAGCGACTTCCAACAGGAATTGAACGCATTCGAGAGCCAAGTGCGCGAAGAGACGGTTAACAAAACCAAAGAAACGGTCAAAGAAGTTGCAAAATCCCAAGGCTTCACGGTCGTCCTAGAATCAAGTGTGGTTCCGTATGCGGCGAACGATATTACGGATGCCAGCATCAAAGCCTTGAATGCCAAAACCAAGTAAGCCGATTCTCTGCTCGATTGTTATTGCCCTCTGCTTCGGTTGTGGGCAGGAAAATGTTGCGCCTGTGCCGGAGGTGATTGCCCCAACGGTTCCATCTCGGCCGCGAAATTTGCCCGCGAATTCTGTTTCAGCTTTGTCGGCGGCTTTGGTCAAGGCGCAAACGCTCAGCGCGCCTGGTCGCTCGTGGTATTCGCTCGGCGCAACGGACCTCACTCCGCTCAATTCCCGGCGCGTTTACGACCGTGAAAAAGCTATCGAACGCGAGCTAAGGGCATTGCGAGCGACCTATATGCGCGAGGCAACCGACGAAGGCGAGGCACGCTTGCGTGCTCTGGAACGCCAACGTAAACAATTCACCTCCGCGGTGGTGGATGAGTCGAGCGGTGCATTTCGGTCGCTGGCCGATGAGAAAGGCGCAGTGTTCGTCGAACTCGCGAACTACATCGGGTATCCGGACAAAAATCAGCCGCCTCGGGTGAAGCCGGATTGGGTGCTGAATCAAGACGAAAAGGTGCAGCAATTGCGGAAGCGAATCGCCGAACTCAACGCTGCCTATGACGCCGCGAGCGCGACCGCCAGGCTCAAAGCGAACCGCGAATTTGACTTGAAAATCGCCCAGCTTCGAACCGAAACCGCCATTGCCGAAGACCAAGCCCTGCAACGTGCCGAACGCGAAGTGCGCGAGCTATTTAAGGAGCGCGCTGGACAAGCGGCCCAGCACCTGAAACTCTCGTCGATCACCGCGCCCGCTCAGCCGCCATTGCGTAGCGGTTCGACGGATATCTCGGTGAATGTTGCCTCGGTAACATCCAAATCGTCGACGGTGCCGGAAATGGAAGGCGCATTGCGAGCGCTGTGGAAGCGCCTGAATCCGAACGGCCGCCATTCCAAGCCGCGAGAAAGCTTCGAAGATTGGAGGCGAAAATTCCTAGCTGGACGCTAAGCGATATTGCGACTCTTGTGGGCGGGACCGCAGTCAACGAATGCGGCGGGCGCTATACGCACCCAACATCGATCGATTCGCCCGATCCCGAAGGCGTGACGTTTGCCGAAAATGCGCAGTTTTTGGTGCGAGCCGCCGCTAGCGACGTTGGCGCGGTTCTTGTACCGCTCGGCACCGCAGATTTCCCCAAGCCGCACGTACTCGTCGATTCTCCGCGACGCGCTTTTGGCGTGCTACTCGCACACGCGCATCAGCCGCTTGCATTGCCGCCTGGGATTCATGCATCCGCTCACATTGATGCAACCGCAAAAGTCGATCCCAACGCTAGCATTGGCCCGCTCGCGCACGTGGGGCCGAATTCGGAGGTTCACGCCGGCGCGCGCATTCATGGCCTAGCGTATGTCGGCGAAAGTTGCGTGGTCGGCGAAAATTCCACGGTTTATCCGTCCGCCGTGCTCGTTCAGATGGTTCGAATCGGCAAGCGGTGCCTCATTTTTCCGGGCGCGGTTATCGGCTCGGATGGCTTTGGCTACGCTTGGGACGGGACGAAGCATGCCAAGGTGCCGCAAGTCGGTGGTGTCGAGCTGGGTGATGACGTCGAAATCGGCGCGAACACCACTATCGACCGGGCAACGGCGGGTTGGACGCGGATCGCATCGGGCACGAAGATTGACAATTTGGTGCAAATCGCCCACAACGTGCAGATTGGCGACCACGGCATGATCGCCTCGCAAGTGGGCATCGCCGGAAGTACCAAGCTTGGGCGTGGCGTGGTGATGGCGGGCCAAGCTGCGACCGTTGATCACGTCAACATCGGCGATGGCGTCATCATGGGCGCGCGCGCGGGAGCGACGAAAGACATCCCCGCCGCGGGCACCTATTGGGGTGTTCCCGCTGAACCGCTAGCAGAGAATTTGCGCTACCAAGCGATGCTTCGCAAAGTGCCGGAATTGTTCGCTCGCATCAAGGCGCTCGAAGAGGAAATCGAGAGGCTTAAGCAGTGAATTTTCGGCGCCGGACGCTCGGCGACACGGCAAAGCTGGCGGGTGTTGGGCTGCATTCTGGCGAGCTCGTCAGCGTTTCTCTGCATCCCGCGACCGACGGAATCACCTTTCGGCGCGGATCAGATTGCGTGGCGGCGAAGCCTGAAAATGTAGTCGATACAGGCCGATGCACCAGGCTCAGTAACGTCTCCACGGTCGAGCATTTCATGAGCGCATTTGCCGCTCTGGGCATCACCGATGTCACCGTTGAGGTCGATGCCGCCGAGATGCCGGGACTCGACGGTTCGGCGCTTCCCGTGGTTGAAGCAGTGCTCGCGGCGGGCCTGGTCGAGATCGGCAGCGCGACCTTGCACGGGCCGTTTGCGCGAGTTTTCGATAAAGGCGAATCGCACTCGGTGGCGGTTGCGACTGGCGAAGGCTGGTGGCGGTATTGCTTCGACACCGGTGCGGCGTGGCCCGGGCTGCAGGACTTCGAGATTCGTATCACCGAAGAAGCTTATCGCGAGGCAGTTGCCCCGGCGAGGACCTTTTGCTTCGAGCACGAATTGGAAGCGATTCGCAAAGCGGGATTGGGCCGCGGCCTGGATGAATCCTCGGCGCTGGTGATCGGGCAGGGATCCTATTTGAATGAAGCGCGATTTTCTGACGAGCCTGCGCGGCACAAACTGCTGGATCTGCTTGGCGACCTGTATCTTTCCGGCGTTCCGCCACAACTTTTAAACATCGTTGCCGAAAAATCGGGCCACACCGCCAACGTCGCCGCCGCGCGCAAACTTGCCGAGCACGTGAAGATCGAATTCACTACGAATTGACTCTTACTGGATCGGGGAAATCGCGATAGAGCGCGGATTTGAAGTTAACGACCTTTTGGAAGACCGGAGCATGCAGCGCTTCGACTTCGCCAGATCGCACCGCAACAACGTTAAACGCCTCGTCCAACTGGGTCAAATTTCGCGTTTGAATGTCGATAAAGAACTCGCCAAGACCAGCGGGAGAAAAGCCAAACTTGCGCCGCTGGATGAAATAGGCCTCGATCAACGACTTCGATTGCAAGTGCCCTAGATAGGCGCGAACCGCTTCGACAAAGTCCAAATCCTTTACTCCCGGCACCAAGTCAACCCAGATGTGATAGTGGTCCATGCCGGGCAGGGTACCCTTAAACCTTGCCATGACCGCCCGACAACTTCGTGCCAAATATCTGAAATTTTTTGAAGAGAAGGAGCATTCGCCGTTCCCCAGCGCGCCGCTCGTGCCCTTTGATGTCACCGGACGCATCGACGAATCGCTACTTTTCACCGGCGCGGGCATGGTGCAATTCAAGCCATTCTTTCGCGGATTAGTTCAGCCGCCGCATCCCAGGCTGACGACATCGCAAAAGTGCGTCCGCACGGGCGACATCGAAGAAGTCGGCGACCTCACCCACCTCACCTTTTTCGAAATGCTCGGCAACTTTTCGTTTGGCGACTATTTCAAACAAGAAGCGATCCGGTATTCGTGGGAGTTTTTGACCGGTTCAAACTGGCTGGCGCTCGATCCAAAGCGGCTTTCTTTTACGATCTTTTTGGATGACGATGAGGCTTTCGAGGCTTGGGCTGGCTGCTTGTCCAGCGTTGGAATTGATCCTGAAACGCGGATTTTTCGGTTGGGTGAAGAGACGAACTATTGGCCCGCTGGCGCATTTTCCAATGGTCCGCCCGGACCATGCGGTCCCAACTCGGAAATGTTCTATTGGACAAACGATCAGGTGCCACCGCCGACCGGACCGTACACCGCCACCGACTACTTGAACGACGAAGCGCAAAGCAATTGGCTCGAAGTTTGGAACGACGTTTTCATTCAGTACGAGTGGCAGGGCCAGTTGCGCGACCCGCAATCGCCCGCCCAGGGCTACGAGAAAACCGGCATGCCCGAACTCCCATTCCGCAGCATCGACACCGGCATGGGCCTGGAGCGAACCTCGTGCGTTCTCGGCGGCAAGCGCTCGGTTTACGATATCGACGTTTTCGAGCCCATTTTTGACCGCATACAGACGCTTTGCTGGCACAAGTATGGGTCGGATCAGGTGGTCGACACCGCGATGCGCGTGGTCGCCGATCATATCCGCACCGCATGCTTTTGCATCGCCGACGGCATTTTGCCAAAGAACGATGGACGCGGGTACGTATTGCGCCGCTTGATCCGCCGCGCCGTGCTAAAAGGCCAGCGCGTGCTTGGGTTCAAGAAGCCATTTTTCCACCAAGTTTATGCGGGTGTTGTGGACGCGATGGGCGAGCATTACACAGAGCTTGTCGACAACCGCGGCTTGATCGAAGAGACTTTGCAGAACGAGGAGACCTTGTTCCGGCGCACGTTGGATGCGGGAATTACAAAATTTCACGCCAAGGCGGTGCCCTATTATCAAAAGCGACGCGCTGAATTGCGTCAACGAGCTGAGGAATCCAGTGGAATTCCAGACGAAGACCGATCAAAACTTATACGCTTCTTGTACAATTCTGAGGGGCAGACTGCCCTGGACGAAATGAGAGTTTTCCATTCGGCAGTCAAGTCAATTGGTCCGGACTTACCCAAAAACTTGGCTAGCGAAATTCAACGAGCAATAGGACATACAAACGTTCTCTTTCCGGGACAGGAAGTGTACGACTTGTACGAAACCTACGGATTCCCTCCTGAAGTCACCCGAGAACTTTGCGCTGAAATCGGTCTTGTATTTGACGAAGCAGGACTAAAAACTGCGGCTGAGGCGGCTAGAAAACGGAGCCAAGAAGGATCGGAAATCGACACCGTTTATGGC
>CAYRAX010000028.1:553-20367 GCA_964422285.1 uncultured Chthonomonas sp. | reverse complement strand
TTGGTCCGCCAGCGAAGATCAGCCAGCGATCCTGAATGGGTGTGCTCCCCATCCATGTCGCATGGCGGATTTTATGGCGCAGCTAAGGACTTCGTTGCGCCGCCCCTGGTCGCCACCGGTTCCTGCTTTTGCACTGCAAATTGCCAGCTTGCTGGGCACCCCGGACCCAAGTTTATTGCTCGATAGTTGCCGTGCCATCCCCAAAGCCGCGGAAGAAGCAGGGTTCAAATTCCAATACCCGCACCTCGCCGACGCTTTGAAAAACCTCAAATAACAAAATTCCGGGAACCAATTCCGCCCTGACCTCGTTTAATCCTATGAACCCAAGAAGGGGAGTAGCACCTGGAAACAGGGGTGGAAATCGTCAATACGCACCAAAAGTGCCGGTTCCACCTGAAAGGCAAGACCTTCGCTGACCCAAGTCAGCGAAGGTCTTTTTTGGTTTCCAGCACCCATTTTGGAGAGAAAAAGCATGAAGAACAACTTGAAAGTCGCACTGTTGATGGCATCCATAACCGCGTTGTTGCTGGTGGTTGGCAAGTCGCTCGGCGGAAACGCCGGCTTGGTCATCGCACTGGGCATGGCTGTATTGATGAACTTTGTTTCGTATTGGTTCAGCGACAAGATCGTGCTGACCATGACTCGCGCGCAGCCGGTGAGCCAGGCAGAGGCACCCGAACTCTATGGCATGGTGCACAAGCTCAGCCAGCGTGCCGGGATCCCGATGCCGAAGCTGTACGTTGTGCCCGATATGTCACCGAACGCCTTTGCCACTGGGCGCAATCCGTCCAATGGCGTGGTGGCGGTCAATCAAGGTCTGTTGCACATCTTGGACCACGACGAGGTCGAAGGGGTCATCGCCCATGAGATCGCGCACATAAAACATCGCGACACGTTGACGAGCGCGGTGGTGGCTACCATGGCAGGCGCAGTTTCTGGTTTGGCCAACATGGCCATGTTTGCGAGCATTTTTGGTGGACGCAGCGACGACGGCGACAACAACCCGCTTGTTGGCCTGCTGAGCATGATCTTCGCTCCGATGGCCGCCACGATGATTCAGCTTGCCGTTTCGCGTGCTCGCGAATTTGAAGCCGATCGCTTGGCCGCCGAACTCACCGGCAAGCCTTGGGGATTGAAGCGTGCACTTTTGAAGTTAGAGCAAGGCGTTGGCGCGATGCCCGGCGAGATGAGCCCGAGTGCAGCCCACCTTTGCATTGTCAACCCCTTTGGCGGAAGAGCGGGAGCCGGACTGATGAAGCTGTTCAGCACCCACCCTCCAACGCAAGAACGAGTACGAAAGCTGGATGAATACGCGGCAACAATTGCCGCACAAGGAGCCTATTGATGAACGAACTTTCGAATTTTGGTTGTCCGCGAGGATGCGGCGTTGATTTGAAATTAGCCGAGAGAAATGGCGTCGAGATCGACTATTGTCCGAAGTGCAGGGGCGTATGGCTAGACCGTGGCGAACTGGATAAGATTCTCGACCGTGCGACCGAGATGTCGTACGCGGCACCAGCTTCAGCAGCTGCGCCGCCGATTCCCCAAACGCCTTATTCGGGCGCGCCGGGCTATCGTGGATACGACGATGACGACGACGATGACCATTACAAGCGTCACGATCGACGCAAAAAGCGCAAGAACTGGCTTGGCGAGATTTTTGACTTCGATTGACCGTTTTTTTCCTCACTCCAAACCAACCAACCCGGGGGCACTTGCTGGTGCCCCCAACCTACTGATTTGATCTTCGATGGAAATTGCAGGAATTTCAATTGGCATTTGGGCGACGTTTTTGACCTTTGTTGGGTTCATGCTCGCCCTTGACTTGGGCGTCTTTCACAAGCAGGCGCACGAAGTCAAGATGAAGGAAGCGCTCACCTGGAGCGCGGTGTGGGTCGCCCTTGCGTTGGTGTTTAACGCCTGCATCTACTTCTTTTGGGACAAAATTGGTGCCGCGTCGAACTATTCGAACGCTGAAGCTGCCCAGGCATTTTTTGCAGGGTATCTGATCGAAAAGGCGCTGAGTATCGACAATATTTTCGTGTTCTTGATGGTGTTCGCGTTTTTCCAGGTTCCCCGCGCACTCCAACACCGAGTGCTGTTTTTTGGCATTCTGGGTGCGCTCTTCTTCCGAGCCATCTTCATCGCGGCTGGTTCAGCGCTACTTCAAACGTACCACTGGGTGGTGTTCATTTTTGGCGGCTTTTTGGTGCTCACCGGCATCAAGATGCTCCTCATGAAGGATAAGAAGCTGGACCCAGAAAAGAACCCGGTCGTGCGCGGATTTCGCGCCCTAATGCCGGTCACCAACGACTTTGTGGGTCAGAAGTTCTTCACAAAAATCGACGGCCGAACTTGGGCCACGCCCCTGTTCATCACGTTGCTGTTCATTGAGCTCACGGACATCATCTTTGCCGTGGATTCGATCCCTGCGATCTTTGCAATTACAAAGGATCCGTTCATCGTGTTCACGTCCAACGTATTTGCCATCCTCGGCTTGCGAGCACTGTTCTTTGCGCTGGAAGGGCTGATGCACATGTTCCATTACTTGAGTTACGGCCTCGCCAGCATCCTCATCTTCGTCGGCGGCAAGATGATCTACAGTTGGTGGGACAAGTTTCCCATTGGGTTATCGCTGGCGATCATCGTCGCCATCCTCGCGGCATCCGTCGTGGCGAGCCTGATCTGGAAGCCTGCACCCAAAATAGCCTCGCCGGACCCCATTTCCACCTCGTAATCAAGCAGTGAATGGGTTAGGATTGGGTGCACGGGGTAAACTTTCGTTTTTGTCCGAGTTGAACGCTTATGCCCACCGCAACAGAAATGCAATTCAAGCGCGAGGATCTTAACCCGTGCACCATCCAGTTTAACGTTGTTTGTAGCCCCAGCCAGGTAAAGGACGGGTTCGCCAAGGCCTACAAAGAGATAGCGAAGCAGGTCCGTGTGCCTGGTTTCAGGCCAGGGACTGCTCCCAAGGCGATGATCGACAAGTTGGTCGATCCGCGCGCCGTCGCCGAAACCGCCGCTGAGCACATCATCAATCAGTCGATTCGCAAGATCCTGATTGACGAAAAGATTCAGCCGCACGATTCGCCAGCCGTGAACCTGACCAAGCTGGAAGCCGACAAGGCCGAATGCGAATACACCGCGAAAGTGCCGCTCGCGCCGATTATCGAACTCGGCGAATACAAGGGTTTGCCAGCCGAGAAATCCAAGGTCGAAGTCACGGACGAAGAAGTTAAGAATTACCTTGAGGAATTGCGGCAGCGCGCGGGCAAGCGCGAAGCGGTCACCGATCGTGGCGCAAAGGACGGCGATGCGGTAGTCGTAAGCCTGAAGCCTGACAGCGCCGAAGGCGAAGGGCGCAGCCTCATGGCGGTTGTCGGCAAAACCTTCAAGGCTCTGGACGACGCACTTCACGGCATGCGCGCCGAGGAAATGAAGGTTTGCTCGCTAGATTTCCCCGCTGATTTCCAAAATTCTGAACTCGCAGGCAAGAAGCTAAAAGTCCGGATCGCCCTCAAGTCGATCAGTGCCCTCCAAACCCCCGCGCTCGATGATGCGTTTGCCCAGAGCCTGGATAAGGATCTTAAATCGCTCAAATCCGACAACCTGGACAGCCTGAAGGAGAAGTTGCGCGAGCGACTCGTAGCCGCCAAGGAAGAAATGTCGGCCGAGTACATCAACGAGCAGCTTCAAGCCGAACTTTTGAACCGAAGCACCGTGCACGTCCCCGATACCATGTGGGAAAACGTCGCCGGCCAACGACTCCGAGAAATCGAGGCGGAAGTCCGCAAACAGGGTCAAACCGTCGAGGAATATGCCAAAACGATGGGCATGTCGGTCGAAGACATGGTCGCAAGCTGGAAGGACGAAGCCAAAGTCCAGGTCCAGCGAGCGGTGATGGCCCGCGAAATCTTCGTGAAAGAGAAAATGAAGCTTACAAACGAAGATTTGAATCAAATGGTGGCCCAGATGTCGTATGAATATCAGGTCGCGCCGCAAGTTCTCGTGGAGGCAATGCAGAAGAACAAGAACTTCCAGGAACTGGAAATTCGTGCTGTGTACAAGAAAGTGCTCGATTTCTTGAACGCAAACGCGCAATTTGGCGAAGCAAAAGCCGGCGAAACCAAAAAACAAAAGGCGAAATCGGCTGAAAAATCAGAAGATTCAGCAGAAAAAGCTTCAAAACCAAAGAAGACGGCGAAGAAGTAAGCCGACTTATTAATACGGGACTGCTCGGGCCGTGGCCCTTGTGAATGGAGTGCCAAATTAGGCAAACTGTTCCCTGGGGCCAGGGCCCCAGGTGTCTTAAACCAAGGAGGATTTTTGATGGGCGTTCCATTCGTCATTGAACAGACAGCAAGGGGAGAGCGCAGCTACGACATTTGGTCGAGGTTGCTCAAGGATCGAATCGTTTTTATGGGTACGGCGGTGGACGATTACGTCGCCAATTTGATCGTCGCCCAGCTGCTGTTCTTGGAAAAAGAGGATCCCGATAAGGACATCGAGTTCTATATCCACAGCCCAGGCGGTTCAGTTTCGGCTGGTTTGGCGATTTATGACACCATGAAGCTCATCAAGCCGGACGTCGCTACGATCTGCGTTGGCCAAGCCGCGTCGATGGGTGCGGTTCTGCTGGCTGGCGGCGCTAAGGGCAAGCGCTATTGTCTGCCGCACGCTCGAGTCATGATCCACCAAGTCAGCGGCGGAGCCCAAGGCACGGTCGCCGACATGAACGTAGCCCTCGCCGAGGCCAACCGTTACATGGACATTTTGATGAGAATCCTTGCCGAAGCAACGGGCAAAGATGACGATCAAGTGCGCAAAGACTGCGACCGAGACTACTTCATGTCTGCGGAAGAGTCGAAGAATTACGGTATTGTTGATAAAGTTATTGAGGCTGGCGCACGATAATCTGAAGAGAATTACACATGGCACGAACTTCTGAACGCCGCGATCAATGCTGCCTATGCGGCAAAACTAAGGAGCAAGTCAAGAAGCTCATCGTTGGTTTGCATGGGGCTGTCTGCTCAGATTGCATAGATCTGTGCAACGACATCTTGCAGCATGAAAATGGAGGCGTTCCTGCGCCGCAACGAGATCGAGACCAGGGCCCAGCGGCGCCAACCCGCCCGCCTGTGCCCGAACTTACGCGACTTGAACTGCCCAAACCCAAGCAAATTGTCGAGTTCCTGGATAATTACGTAATTGGTCAGGAATCCGCCAAGCGAGCGCTTTCGGTGGCAGTTTATAACCACTACAAGCGCGTAAACGAAATCGACACCGATGTTGACGTCGAACTCGCCAAGAGCAACATTTTGTTGGTAGGTCCTACCGGATCAGGCAAAACGCTGCTGGCCCAAACTTTGGCTCGAATGCTCGAGGTTCCGTTCGCTATTGCGGACGCGACCGCGCTCACCGAAGCAGGATACGTTGGCGAAGACGTCGAAAATATCCTTCTCAAGCTTTATCAGAGCGCTGATGCGATTGACCCCAAGCGCGCCAAGGAACTCTGCGAGCGCGGCATCATCTACGTTGACGAAATCGACAAGATTTCACGCAAGAGCGACAACCCGTCAATCACGCGCGATGTCAGCGGCGAAGGTGTGCAGCAAGCATTGCTGAAGATTTTGGAAGGCACCGTGGCAAACGTGCCACCACAAGGCGGCCGCAAGCACCCGCAACAGGAATACATCCAGATCGACACGAAGAACATCCTGTTTGTCTGTGGCGGCGCATTCGAGGGCATCGAAGATATCATCAAGCGCCGCATGAAAGAAAGCGTGATGGGCTTCCGGTCCGAACCGACCAGCAAGGCCAAGCAAGACCCGCACATTCTGCGAAAGCTCTTGCCCGAAGACTTATTGAAGTTTGGATTGATCCCCGAGTTCGTCGGCCGATTGCCGGTCGTCACCGCGCTCGATCCGCTGGATGAAGAGACATTGGTCCGAATTCTCACCGAACCGCGCAACTCACTACTCAAGCAGTACGCCAAGTTCTTCGAGATGGACGGCGTTGCGCTGGAGTTCGAAGGTGGCGCGCTGGAAGAGATCGCCCGGGAGGCTCTGAAGCGCAAGACAGGCGCCCGCGCCCTTCGAGCCATCATCGAAAGCGTCATGCTCGAGGTGATGTACGAAGTTCCGTCCACCGAGGGCGTAACCAAGGTACTCGTCAAAAACGGCATCATCGACCATGGCCTGAAGCCGGAGTTGGTGATCGACGGAGTAGTCAAAAAGGCCGGATAGTTTCATCCAGACATAACGATCGGGGCCGCAAACGAACAATGTTTGCGGCCCTGCTTTTGTGTGCGCCTTTCCCTCGTGTTGCTTGGTCGCCCGGTGGGTTGTTGATCTGCGGGTCCAGTGTGCTACGAGGTGCTGCTCCCTCTGTGGTCAATGGGCCACCTAGGTCCCTTGCAGTCGTGGCATCAGGGTTCGGTTGCGCGTTAGGCACAAAAAAGCCAGCCGCGGAGCTTGACCGCGGCTGGCTTTTAGGTTTAGTCCGTGCCTTACTTCGCGGCGACCACGCCCTCTTTTTCAAGGAGCTTGATCGCGGCGTCGATGCCGGGATCCTTGGTCTCGCCTGGACGCGGCGTGGAGGCATTGATATCGGGCTTGACGCCCGCGTTCTCAAGTCGATTGCCGGTGATCGTCACGTAATCCTGGAACGGGAACTGGATCATGTAGCCGCCTGGCAATTGCCGCAACGAACTCGCGAGCACTGCACCAGCGGATTTTGAACCAATAATCTTTGCGCCGAACGTGTCGCGTGCGCCTGATGCAAACATCTCCGAAGCGCTGCCCGTGCCAGCATTAATCAGGACAATGACCTTGCCCTTATAAATCGTCGGCTGCACCGGCGTCGGCGTAATCAAAAAGCCCGGCTTGCGCGATTGGGCATATCGAGCGATTCCCAAGAGGTCGGTTGGGCTGCCTTGCGTGTCCTTGACGTAATAATCGACTAGGCTACGTGTGATGAAAGTGCCGATTGCTTGCTCCTTCTGCATGAAAAATCCGCACAAGTGACGTAGCAAATCGACCCGTCCTCCGCCGTTGGATCGCAGGTCAACGACCAAAGCCTTGGAACCCTGAACGCCTGTCATGAGCTTCTCCACATTCTTGGGGTCGTAGGTCATGAACGACGGTATTTGAATGTAAGCGACGTCGTTGGGAACAAGCCAGCGCGTGACTTCGGGCCGCGCAGTCGAGAACTCCCGACGGGTTAGCTCAATCTCGCGTTCCACGCCACCCGCGGTCCGAACCTTGATCTTCAACTTGGTACCCGCTTCGCCGCGAAGGGAAGTGATCGCCGTGGGCTTTACGCCGTTAGCTGACAAAATAACGTCACCAACTCGCAGCCCGGCTTCCTCAGCGGGAGATTTCGCGAATACTTCCAAAATCCGGATTCCCTCAGGCGTTAGCTCGGGAATGATGCCGATTCCGACGCCAGTTTGCCGAGTAAAGGAGCGCGCCGATTGGGGCGTATTGAATACAAAGTGGCTGGCCTTGAACGCGTTGAGCGCGGCGTTCACCGCTCCGCTCAGCTGCTCGGGAGTCTTCGCCGCATCAATTCGCGACTGGAATTTCGCCTTCACGGTGGGCCATTGGTTAAAATCGATGCCCGGCACGAACGCATTCTTCATGACCACGTCGTCCAAACGGCTCATCAATTCCGCCTTAAATTCGGGCGTCAAAGGAACGGATTGTTCGGTGTCTGGGCCAGCAGCGGCCGATTGAGCAAATGCGGTGCCGCAAGCGGCAAAAGTCATGGCCAGCGCGGCCAAAATCGTAGTTCGAGTCTTCATGAGCAGGTCCAGTCGTTCGTGAATGCGATATTTTGTACCAAATATACTTATTTTTATAGGTTTTACGTTACAAAAATCGCAGATGTTCAGTTCAACCAAAGTTGACAAAAAACCTAGCGATTTCGAAGTAGATGACCAAACCCGTCGCATCCACAAAAGTTGTGATGAACGGAGCGCTCATCACGGCTGGGTCAAAACCGAGTCTGCGGGCCGTAATTGGCAGAACCGAACCGATCAACGCCGACCAAAGCACGATCGTGGGCAGCGCCAAGCCGACCACCATCGAAACCTGAATGGATGAATGCCAAAGCTGGCTTCGCAGGAACCCAATTACGCCTAGCGTGAGGCCAACCAGGGTCGCCGTGAGCAGTTCGCGCCGCATGACCATCCACACGTCTGCTGCCCGAACTTCGCCAACCGCCAAGGCTCGCGTGATCGTGGTCGTCACCTGCGAGCCCGAGTTACCGCCCGCGCCGATGATCAGCGGAATGAAGAACGCCAGCGCGACCACCTTAAGTTCGCGCTCATAATTTCGCAGAACCGAACCCGTGAAGGTCTCGGCGATAAACAAAAGCAATAACCAGCCAATTCGCCGGCGATAAAGCTGAAAACTGTTGAGCGAGATGTAGGCTTCACCCTTACTGGAAACAGCCGCCAGCCTCAAAACGTCCTCGGTATCCGCCGCTCGCAGAACGTATTGAGCGTCGTCGCCGGTGAAAAGTCCCACCATTTTCGCCCTCGAATCGACAACAGGCAAGGCGAAGAACCCATATCGCGACATCTTTCGGGCTGCTTCCTCGGCACCCTCGGTTGCCTCGCACGAGATAACCTCTTCGCGCATGGCCTCGCGAGCCGTCGTATCTGGGTGCCCACGAATGACCTTTCGCAGGCTCAAAACGCCAATCAGGTGCCGGTCCGAGTCCAAAACGTACATGTCGTTGATCGTCTCGTATTTTTCGGCAGGCGACCGGCGGATATCGTCGATGATCTCGGAAAGCGTGCTATCGGGCGAGACCTCGAAAAATGCCTCGGTGATCATTCGACCGACCGAACCATCGGGATAGGCCAGCAAGCGCCGGATTTCGCGCGCGTCGTGCTGAGGAATAACGTTCAGCAGGGCATCGAATCGATCTTCACCGATAACGTCACGCAGGTCAACCGCGTCGTCCATCGGCAGAATGTCCAAATAGTGGGCAAGCGCCGAGTCTGGCAGGTCGCTCAAATAAGATCGAGCGGTCTCGTTTGGCAGCTCGTTTAGCAGCTCGGCCGCCATATCCGGCTCGATTTGGGCCAAAATGGAACGGCCTTCCTCGTTGCTGAGGCGTTGAAATCCCTCAACCAGGTCCGCAATGTGGGTGTCTTCCAGCTCGTCGCGAACCACCCGCGAATCTCGGACTCGGGAGAGTGATTTGAGCTTTTCGAGTAGGGTGGGATTTTCTGCGGGCATCCTTGCTCTTGACCTGATAGCAATTTTAGCCGAATTGACACCGGCGAACGAACACATAGAATGTCATTTTTGGATTCACTGCAGGCACATTTGGATCAATCCGGTCTCATCCCGGCCGGAAGTCGAGTATTGGTGGGCTATAGCGGCGGCCCAGATTCAACTTGCATGCTGCACGCGTTGAAAAGCCTCGGCTTCGAGGTCGTCGCGGCGCATCTGCACCATGGCCAGCGCGCCGAAGCTGACGACGAACGCGATCGGTGCCAGGCGTTTGCTGAGGCGCTCGGCGTCGATTTCGTCGCTGGAGCCGCCGACGTTCCGTACATCGCCCACACGATGAAAATGACGCTGGAGGAGGCAGGCCGCCACGCGCGCTACGACTTCTTTCACCGGGCGATTTTGCATAGTGAATGCAATCTGATCGCGACCGCCCATACCGCCGACGACCATGCCGAGACGATTTTGCTCAACGCGACACGTGGTAGCGGAATGAGCGGTTTGGCGGGAATTCCTGCTCAAGCGGGAAGGATTATTCGGCCCCTGTTGCCGTTTCGGCGGTGCGAGACCGTCGAATATTGCGCGGCTAACGACTTGTGGACACATGATGACCCGGCGAATACCGACCTGAGGCACAGCCGCGTGCGAGTTCGGCACAAGGTGATGCCTGAACTCGAGCAGATCAACCCTTCTGCCGTCAAGTGCCTTACGCGCATGGCGGAAATTGTGCGCGAGGAAGACCAATATCTGAACTCGATGTCGGCTGCCTTGTTGGAGCAAAGCGAAGAGCGGCTGAACGGCGATCTCCACTTTTTGACCAAGGATTGCGAAGTGATGCTCTCCTTGGAACGGATTCAAAGCGGTCCCCCTGTGCTCGTGGGCCGGGGCTTGCGCTTGATTGCCGCTTACTTAGGTGCAAATCTCGATTTCGACCAGACAACTGCGCTGCTGGCGATGGTCGGCGGCGCGCGAACCGGCTCGGTCACCTGCGAGGGCGGCGCGGTGGTCTTTGAGGTGGACGCCAGCCACTTGCACGCGCGGGAACTTACTCCAGTTGAGCCCTACCAGTACCCGCTGACCATGCCCGGCGAGACCGTAAGCGACGAGTTCGGGTGGCAATTCCTGGCTCATCCGGTCGCCGTGCCCAGCGATCCACGGCGGGTCAGCCCCTTGGAAGCGGTACTCGACCAGCGCAAGTTGCGGCGCAACCTGTTTTTCCGGTCACAACGGCCCAAGGACACGATCGTGCCGCTGGGCATGGACGGTTCTAAGCCGATCAGCCAGGTGCTTTCCGATGCAAAATTGACCGCTGCGGCGCGGTCTCGATTGCCGATCGTCTACGACATGATCGGCCCAATTTGGGTGCCGGGCATTTGTATCGCCGAGCGAGTTCGCATTGACAGCACGACCGAATTGGCGATTCGCCTCGAATTTGCACCCATTTCTGGGCTCAACGAACCATAATAGAATTAGTGTTTGCCGCAAGGTGCGGGCTTTGGTTTATGGGTCGTGGTCCTAATAGGATTCTCGGCCGAGAACTTTGGTCGCATTTTGGACGTAATGCACTATGGTGAGACACGCTCGGCGCTAAGCCTGAGTCTCGCCACACCGAATCAAAGAGGCAAATTTGAACAAACCCGTACGTACAATTTTTGTCACAACCTTCGTGGTTTTGATGCTGATCATGGTGATGAACATGGTCAGCGGACCGATGGGGTTCTCGCCCAAGAAAGGGCCCGAAACCTACGATTACAACACCTTCAAAGCAATCCTTCGCCGCGGAATTGAAGCCAACCAGACGAAAGAGCACCCGATCGTACAAGGCAAAGAGGGTGAACTTGTACCATTGACCAAAGTGGTTTCGGCAAGGTGGCTACAGGAAGACATCGAGGGTGACCTGCAAGGTGGCGGAACCTACAAAGTTAGCGGCGTCAGCACAAATTCCCCAGCGGGCAACTCGCTTCTGGAATTGTTCCAAGATGCGGGCGTCAAGGTCAGCATCGAAAAGCCGCCGATGAGCCAAAGCGCCATGATGCTACTGGCCTACATCGCGATGCCCGTGATATTGCTTCTGCTGTTCTATCTGTTTATCGTGCGACCGGCCCAGGCGGGCGGCAATCAGGCGATGAGCTTTGGCCGAAGCCGTGCCAAGCGCGTGGGCGAATCGGGCCAAAAAATCACTTTTGACGACGTCGCGGGAATCGAAGAAGCCAAACAGGAACTCTTCGAAATTGTCGATTTTCTGAAGAACACCAAGAAATATGTCAACCTTGGCGCGAAAATCCCCAAGGGAATCCTGTTGACGGGGCCTCCAGGAGTGGGAAAAACCCACCTTGCTCGTGCTATCGCGGGAGAGGCGGGCGTGCCGTTCTTCCATATCAGCGGCTCGGATTTTGTGGAGATGTTTGTCGGCGTAGGTGCTGCTCGCGTTCGCGACTTGTTCGAGACCGCCAAGGCGCACCGACCATGCCTTATTTTCGTGGATGAAATCGACGCGGTTGGTCGCCAACGTGGCGCCGGCTTAGGCGGAGGTCACGACGAACGAGAGCAGACTTTGAACCAGTTGCTCGTCGAAATGGATGGCTTTGATCCCAATGCAGGCGTCATCATGATCGCCGCAACAAACCGCCCAGACGTCTTGGATCCCGCATTGCTACGACCGGGACGATTCGACCGCCAACTCGTGGTCGATCCGCCAGACGCGCGTGGCCGCGAAGCAATCCTGAAAATTCACTCGAAGGGCAAGCCATTCGACAGCGACGTAGACCTTGAAAAGATCGCATTCCGTACTCCCGGGTTCACCGGCGCGGATCTGGCGAACGTCATGAACGAAGCCGCACTGCTCGCCGCTCGGCGCAACCGACTCAAGGTCAGCATGAAGGATGTTGATGATGCGCTCGATCGCGTTATCGCCGGACCGGAGCGACGCAGCCGAGTCATTGACGACCAAGAAAAGCAAGTGCTGGCCTACCACGAAGCCGGACACGCCGTCGTCACGGAGTTGCTCAAGGGCTGCGATCCAGTCTACAAAGTCACCATTTTGCCGCGTGGCATGTCGCTCGGTTCGAGTTGGAGCATCCCCGAACAGGACAAATACCTGACGAACGAGCAAGAGTTACTTGACGATATTGTCAAGTCGCTGGGTGGTCGCGAGGCCGAAGACCTCGTTTTCAACACCGTCTGGACGGGTTCAAGTAGCGATTTGGACCGCGTCACCCGCGTAGCCCGGGCGATGATCTGCCAATACGGCATGAGCAAGCGCCTCGGAACGCTGGTGCTTGGTCGCCGCAGCAGCAACCCGTTCCTCGGTCGCGACTATTACGAAGAGCAAAACTACTCTGAGGAAGTCGCGAAGCTCATCGACGAAGAAATCCACAAGATTGTTGAGGATAGCCGCAAGCGATGCCGTGAATTGCTCACGACGAACCGCGACAAGCTGGATAGTGTGGCCCAAGCCCTGCTTACCCACGAGACCTTGAACCGCGAGGAATTTCTCGCAGCGATGGATGGTCGACCGATTCCCGAGCGGCCCGCCACCCACCATGAGCCGGAGCCAGTCAACGAACCTGCGGCATCAGACAAGCCGGGCAACCCAATCTCGCCGCCCAGGTTTGAACCGGGCCCAGCGTAAAACCAAAAAAATCCCCTCAAGCGAGATTCGCTGAGGGGATTTTTCTTTTGCCGCGCTTTGCCGTTATCGATCTTGCCAGGCGACCAGCGCGAGTTCCGATTGCACGTGCACGTCTTCGTGGTGCGGAACCACGCGGCAGACATATCCTCGGTGACCGGTCGCGTTATTTGAAACCGATGCCTCGAACCGGTGGCATCCGCCCGGAGTCGATTCCACGAGCGTGGCGATAATCGTCTCAAAGTGATGCAGTTCGCGATTCGAGCCGACTTGACCTACCAAAACTTGAACCTCGACATCCTTCGGAGCAAGGCCGCCCAACGACACCTCGATGCTGATCGTGAACGACGAGCCGAGCGCGTTGCGCAGGGAAGAAGTGTCGCTCACCTTGCAGACGCCGACATCCTTCCAATTCTCTTGAAGACGAGATCGCCAGGCCAGGGCATCTTTCGCGCGCGCAAGCCCATTTTCTTGCAAACGCAAATAGGCGTCATGCGAAGGCATGTAGAAGCGCGACGTGTAGTCTTGGACCATGCGCCAGGTGCTGAACTCGGGGCTCAGTTCGCGCATCGATTTTCGCATCATGTCCAACCAGCCAGTTGGCAGGCCATTTTCGCCGCGAGCGTAGAACAGCGGCGAAATCTCCTGCTCAATGAGTTGATAGAGCGCCCGCGAATCGAGCCAGTCTTGGTGAACGTGGTCGCTACGGTCGATGGCGTCTCCAATGGCCCAGCCGGTGCCAGGCTCGTAGCCTTCCGCCCACCAGCCATCCAAAATCGAGCAGTTCAAGCCGCCATTCGGCAGAACCTTCATGCCGCTGGTGCCGCTGGCTTCCATCGGTCGGCGTGGGTTGTTGAGCCAAACGTCGACTCCTTGCACAAGGTGCCGCGCGACTTCCATGTCGTAGTCTTCCAAGAACAACATGCGAGCCGCGCCGCCCTCGTGGTGGATAAAGTTGAAAAGATCTTGGATTAGCCGCTTTCCACCGTCATCTCGAGGGTGCGATTTACCGGCGAAAACGAACTGCACGGGCCGCTCTTCGTGGAAAAGAATCGACTTGAGCCGGTCGCGGTCAGTCAGCAGCAACGAAGCGCGCTTGTAGGTCGCAAATCGTCGCGCGAAGCCGATCGTGAGCACCCGGGGGTCAAGCGCATTGCTCACGTTGCTAATTTCGTGCCGCGAAGCGTTTCGGGTCGCCATGGTGCGCATCAGCCGCTTGCGGCAATAGCGAATAAAGTCGCCGCGCTGGTTTTCGCGCATTTCCCAAAGCTCGGCATCGGGAATATTTTCTGCCGCCGCATCCCAAATCTCGCGCTCGCTGGCCTTGTTGCGCCAATCGGGCCCGACGTGCCGATCGAGCAGCTCGCACATGCGGTTGCCGATCCACGTTTGGGTGTGAATGCCGTTGGTGATGGCTTCGATGGGCACTTCATCGCGCGAATACTCGGGCCACCGGCCACTGAACATGCCGCGCGAAACTTCGGCGTGCAACTTGGAAACGCCGTTCACAAAGTTGGCATTTTCCATCGCGAGAACCGCCATGTTGAAGTCCTCGTTGGGGTTGTTTGGATCAAACTTTCCAAGTCTCAGGAAGTCTTCAAACTTGGTGCCCTGGGCCTCCACCTCGCGCTTCATGTACTGTTCGAGCATTTCGCGCTTGAAGAGGTCGAATCCTGCCGGAACCGGGGTGTGGGTGGTAAAAACGTTACCCGCGACGACGATTTGCCGAGCCGTGCGGAAGTCGCATTTGTGCTCGGCCATGACCTGTTTCACGCGCTCGGTCGCCAAAAAGGCGGCGTGGCCCTCGTTCATGTGGCAAACCGTGGGCTTGATGCCGATCGCTTCCAACGCGCGGACGCCACCGATTCCCAGGATCATCTCCTGCCGAATGCGCATGTGCTCGTCGCCGCCGTACAGGGTGTCGGTGATGCCCTGGTCGTCCGGTGCGTTTTCCAAAATATTGCTGTCGAGCAAATACAGGTCAATGCGGCCGACGTTTGCCAGCCAAATCTGGCACGTCACCGTACGGTCTGGAAAAGCCACGCTGACCCTGATTGGCTGATCATCCTTGCCTCGAACCAGCGTCAACGGCATGTGATAAAAGTCGTAGGTGGCGTAGTTTTCCTGTTGCCAGCCCTCGGCCGAAAGCGATTGGCGGAAATAGCCGCGGCTATACATCAACCCAACGCCGACCAGCGGAATGCCCAAGTCGCTTGCCGCCTTCAGGTGGTCGCCGGCCAAAACGCCGAGTCCGCCCGAGTAGATCGGCAAACTCTCGCTGATGCCAAATTCTGCGCAGAAATACGCAATTTTCGTGTTGCTGCGTTGGCCAGGATAGGTTTCATCGAACCAGGTTTTTGACGAAAGGTAGCTTCGCAGGTCCTCAACGGCGAGGTTCAATTTGGTCAAAAAGATGGCGTCATTGCACAGTTTTTCTTGCCGCTCAGCATCGAGGCGGTTGATCAGTTCTAGGGGATTGTGTTCGACCTTTTCCCAAAGCTGGGGATCGATGTCGTTAAAAAGCTGCTGAGTTTCGTGGTGCCAAGTCCAGCGAAAGTTCATCGCGAGCTCTCGCAACGGCTGCAACGGCGCCGGGAGCTCGGTCACGACTTCAAAGGAATGCGCGTATTTGAGGACCTTCATGTTTCCGTATTATTATCGGGTATTTCGAGCCCGAATTTTTGCCGGAAACAAGCGGTTAGCGAAAATTGTCGAATTTAGTTGGCTTCAGACGAAATCTGGGCCAGCTTCGACGTGGATGCCAATCGTGCCAATAACGGTGGCAACACGCGAGCAATCGAGTTCGTCACCTCGGTGAACGACGCTACGGCCCAAGTGGTCAATCTCCCAAGTCTCCATGTAGGCCTCGTCTGCGTCGCAGTTGGTCGCGATCATCAAAATGGTCATGACTTCTTCATAGGTGTTTGATTCGTTGTTGTAAACAGTCACGATCCATTTTTCGCCCGTCGAATCCAATTCAACCGGCGAAAGTTCGGGGCGCTCAATGGTGCCAGGGCCAGCGTATCTCCAGAGGTAACTACGATCCATGTTCATTCCTCCCACTCGCGGCAGACTTTCGTCTGCACCCCAACCTGCGAAATGATCTGCGCGCATTCATGGCACGCAGATTCAGAGGCGAAATGAACTGCACAGGACCCAAATTCATGGGCTTCCCAGGTTTCGATGGCGGCTTCCTCGTAGGTACACGCGGTCGTGCGCATGAGCGCATGAATCACTGATTCATAAGCAGTGACATCGTTGTTGTAAATCACAACCATCCAGCGATGCTGCCCCACTGAGGCACCATCAACCAAACGCTCTTCGATTACCTGACTGTTATTCACAATAATGCAGCGCCTCCCTCTGGCGCATCTCACAATTGAGATACGCATATTGTATCAAACCCTCGTAGGAATGCCAACAATTCCCGCGATTTTTTTTATTTTCTCGGCGAATATTCCGCAATATCGTAGCGGTAGAACCCATTTTCGGCCGCTGAGCCGATCTCTTTCAGGCCTGGCCAAGGCAGCGGATTGGCCGACCAGACCTCGGTGACGCCCGAATTTTTCAGGTTTCCCGGGCTGACGGTGGGCTTGATGAACATCATGTTGCCGTTTTCGGGCGGGGCAGGGTCTTGCGCCATCATCTGCTTCAGCTCATCCACTTTTTCGCGCGAAATGATGGAGTCGTATCCGCCCACTTCGCGAATTCGATACAGCGCGGCAAGGTTCGGCGGCATCAAGGCTTTGGGAAGCGTCATCAGATTCCATCGCTCGTTGATGATCGCGATCAACCCCGTCGGCTTGGGAGAAACCCGCAGCGTGGGGACCTGGCCGTAGCTGATGTACCGCATGTTCATTCCGAGCAATAGCACCGCGGCAACCGGAAAAATGAGCCTTCCGCCCGCCCGCGACAGGAGCAAATACGAAACACCCAGTGTGCCAGCGGCGATCCAGCCCAGCGAATCCACCACCGCGCCAGGGCTGAATGGAGGCATGGCAAACCAAGCCCAAACGACGACGGCAACCATGACCGCGAGCACAGTAAACGCTCGCGCCACCACTTGTTGCCGCGTCAGCGATCGCTCTTCGGTCCCCCAACGAATCGAAAGCGCGGCCAAAATGCAGCCCGCCAGTAGCCACAAAACGCCGCCGCGGCCTGGCGAACCCGTCGCCGACCAGCCAGGCACCAAAAAATAAAGCGATGCGAGCGCGGTATGGCCGATCGCGAAAATCAGCCCAATGAGCGCGACCACCACAACCGGACTGTATTCGCCCCAATCCTGCCGTCGAAAGCGAAGCATCGCGATGCAACCTAGGACGATGGGGCCCCAACCGAACGAGGATTCTGCGAAATTACCGCCTGCTTTGCTCAGCGCGGGCCAAAATCCGCCCACAACAGGGCCATTTTCAATTTGAATGGGGTCCTTGGGGTTGCCTAAAACGCTGGGCAAGAACAAACCCGGCAGCTCCGGTGAACTCAGCGCAAGCCGTTGATACGCCGCAAATCCTTCTTCGGTAGGCGTATTTTGACGGTGCGAGGTTTTGCCCGCAGCCAGCACTGGCCCCAGTTGCGGATAACTCGCGAGCGCGCCGATACCCAGAGCGATGACGCATCCGAGCACGCAGCGCATCGCTGCCGCCTTGTCGACAAAGAACTCGCGAAAAATGAGCGTGCCACTCACCGCAAACCACGCCATGAGGCCGATCGCGGCGAACTGCAAATGACCCGCGAGAAGTAGCATTGCGATGCAGCCACCACCCAGGAGCGCGTTTTTCAAAATACTGTTTGCGCGAATTGCGAGCCCACACGTGACGACCCACGGAATCCATGCGACGGTGGTCGGAACGCTTGCCAAACCGACCCAACTCATCATAAACGCGCTGAGCCCAAAACAGATGCCGCCGACCATGGCGCCGAGCACGTTCGCTTTAAGCAGGCGCGCGCATTGGAATACGCCAAAGCTCGCCCACCAAACGTGCAGCCAAGCCAAAATCGTGATTGCCGTGGTTGTCGGCAGACGCAAAAAGCCAACCAAAATATGCGGCGGATACAGCGCTCCAGATTGCGAATTTGCGAGCAACGGCGATCCACCAAACGAATACGGGTTCGTCCAAGGCACCTGTCCATGACGCCAACTATCGAAGACCAAATCTCGCCAGACATAGAACTGCAGGCACGCGTCGGCTTGTAGAACGTCCCACGGACCCTGGGGCTTTGGCGCACCAGAGCCTGGCACCATCGTTGCGATTTGATCCCATGGCCCCAGCGCGAGGCCATGAATCAGTGGCCAAATGAAGGGAATAGCGCAAACCAGTACCAGCAACAGCGCAGGCCCGATTCGAGAAAGTAGTGTGGATGGCGTCGAAGATGCGTCGGCGGGGCGCATCACGGACAATAGATCACCTGACGCTGGGCGTCTTCGTGATTCGGATCAAGGCGCAACACTTCGCGGAATTCGGCGCAGGCCTCATCCATCATGGCCAGCATCATCATGGTCATCGCGAGATCATAGCGCGCCTTCACGTGTTGCGGATTGTTGTTGACAACGTGCTGCAGAACCTTCAATGACTCGTCAAAATCACCCTCAAAACCCAAAACCAATCCAAGCTGCCATTGGGCATCAGAATGGGTTGGATGCATCGAGAGCAACTGGGTGAAGTGGCCCTTTGCTTCGGAATATCGGCCCTCACATCGGGCATCAAATCCGAGCTTATAGAGTTCATCAACGGTCATGAGCAACTTTTAGTTTTAAGGAGTATATCACCGGTTCACGCTACACGCAACCCTGGCGGTTTAGAACGAAATGTTAGCAAAACGTTAACAATTCCCGGGCAAAATGTTCTTGGACATGGTAACCAACACACGAATTCTTTCTTTTGCTGCCGTCGCAGCTTGCGTGGTGATGCTGTTTGCGGGATGCGGATCGCCGGCGAATGAATCGGGTGGTGAACCTGGTAAGTCCGGGAATTCGGCAAATGCCTCGCTCTCGGGCAACATCACTATAGATGGCTCGAGCACCGTATATCCCATCTCCGAAGCCGTTTCCGAGGAATTCCAGACGCAAAATCAGGGCGTAAAAGTTTCGGTCGCCCAATCGGGAACGGGTGGCGGATTTAAGAAGTTCACCAAGGGCGAGACCGACATCAGCAACGCATCGCGCCCCATTTCCGCAGAAGAGTTGGAAGCCGCAAAGGCCAACAAAGTCGACTTTATTGAATTGCCCATCGCCTTCGACGGTTTGTCGGTAGTTGTCAATACGAAAAACACATGGGTGGACCATCTGACGGTCGCTGAACTCAAAAAGATTTGGGAGCCGAACAGCACGGTGAAAAAGTGGAGCGACGTGCGCGCAGGCTGGCCTGATACCGTCATCAAGCTCTATGGCGCGGGCACCGACTCTGGCACGTTCGACTATTTCACAAAGGCGATTGTTGGAAAAGAAAAATCGAGCCGTAGCGACTACCAGTCTAGCGAGGACGACAACACGCTCGTCACCGGCGTTGAAGGCGACGAGGGCGCGCTCGGCTACTTCGGATTTGCGTATTACTTGGAAAACAAAGACAAACTGAAGATTGTGCCGATTGATGGTGGCAATGGGCCAGTCGCGCCAACCCACGAAACCATCGCCGACGGAACCTATTCACCGCTATCGCGGCCCGAGTTTATCTACGTAGCCACCCGCGTGGCCGACCGCCCCGAAGTCAAGGCGTTGGTCGAATTCCACCTCGGCGAAGCTGGGCAAAAATTGGTTGAAGAGGTAGGCTACATCGCGTTGCCGAAAAAGGCATACGAACTCGCGCTGAAGCGATTCCACGAAAAGAAAACCGGATCAGTGTTTTCTGGCGGCTCGCAAGTCGGCGTCAAAATTGAGGATATTCTCGCGAAGGAACAATAATTCGTGGCAAATTTAGCGGAATCTGGCGGGCCAGCAAAGG
>CAYRAX010000028.1:0-543 GCA_964422285.1 uncultured Chthonomonas sp. | reverse complement strand
GGTTCCAACTTGGACCCAGCGCCGGTTCTCGATGAGAACCCTGGGCGAGGGCTCGTTGGGCGGGCTTTCGTTGCTCGCCGCCGGAGTTTCCATCGTCACCACATTCAGCATCATCGCGTTTTTGCTTCGCGAAGCCATTGAATTTTTCAAGAAAGTCAGCCCGGTCGAATTCTTCACCGGCACAAAGTGGTCGCCCCAATTTCAAGATCCGCAGTATGGCGTTTTGCCCCTGCTAGCGGGCACATTTCAAATTGCTCTGGGTGCCGCCATCATCGCGCTACCCATTGGCCTGTTCGCCGCAATTTACCTTTCGGAATTTGCCAGCGCGCGAGTCAGAAACCTGCTCAAACCGGCACTCGAAATATTGGCCGGCGTGCCGACCGTCGTGTACGGTTACTTTGGCCTGATCACCATCACGCCGATGTTGCGTATGATCTCCCCCAAAATCGAGGTCTTCAACATGCTATCGGGCGCGATTGTCGTGGGCATCATGATTTTGCCGCTCGTGTCGTCGCTGTGCGAAGATGCTTTGAGCGCAGTCCC
>CAYRAX010000027.1:0-20492 GCA_964422285.1 uncultured Chthonomonas sp. | reverse complement strand
GAAGGTGCGCGCAACGTCGCCGCCGGTAGCAACCCCACCCAAATCCGCGCTGGACTCGAAAAAGCAGTGGACCTGGTTGTTTCCGAGCTGAAAAAGATCAGCAAGCCAGTCGAAGGCAAAAAGGGAAGCGAGGAGGTCGCGACCATCAGCGCCAAGGATAAAGAAATTGGTGCGTTGGTTGCTGAGGTAATCGAGAAAGTTGGGAAGGACGGCGTCGTCACGGTCGAGGAAAGCAAAACCACGGAGACCACGTTCGACATCGTGGACGGTTTGCAATTCGACAAAGGCTACATGTCGCCCTACTTCATCACCGATCCGAACCGCATGGAGGCGATTTTCGAAGAGCCGCTGATCCTTTTCCACGAGAAGAAGATCGGCAACGTCGCCGACCTCGTGCCGATTTTGGAAAAGGTCGTTCGCATGGGCAAAGCGCTCATCATCGTTGCAGAAGACGTTGAGAACGAGGCGCTGGCGACGCTCGTTCTGAACCGCTTGCGCGCGAACTTGCCTGTGGCGGCCGTCAAGGCGCCTGGATTTGGCGATCGACGAAAGGCGATGCTGGAAGACATGGCGATTTTGACCGGCGCCCAGCTGATCAGCGAAGAGCTTGGATTGAAGCTCGAAAATGTTCAACCCGACATGCTCGGTTCTTGCGGAAAGATTGTCATCACGAAGGAAAATACGACCATCGTTAATGGCAGGGGCGATAAGGCCAAGATCGAAGGCCGATTGAAGTCGATCAAGTCGCAAGCCGAAACCACTGACAGCAACTACGACAAGGAGAAGCTGAACGAGCGATACGCAAAGCTCAGCGGCGGCGTTGCTGTGGTGAAAGTTGGAGCGGCGACGGAGACCGCGATGAAAGAGCGCAAAGCGCGAATCGAGGACGCTTTGGCAGCCACTCGGGCGGCGCTTGAGGAAGGCGTTGTGCCAGGCGGTGGACAAGCGCTTTTGCTGGCGAGTGCGGGACTTGAAAAGCTGGACGGCAAGGGCGACGAACAGATCGGCATCAACATCATCCGCAAGGCGATCGAATCTCCACTGCGAACGATTGCTGAAAATTGCGGCGTTGAAGGTTCGGTTGTGGTTGAAAAAGTTCGCGAAGGCGGCAAGGGATTCAATGCTTCGTCGCTCGTTTATGAGGATCTGCTCAAGGCGGGCGTCGTTGATCCAACCAAGGTTGTGCGAACCTGCCTGCAAAACGCGGCCTCAATCAGCGGCTTGTTGCTGATCACCGAAGCGGCGGTTGCCGACGCTCCGGAGAAGGAAGACGAAGGCCACGGTCACAGCCACTAATTGAGCGCGGAGTGGCGCCCAATCAGTTCAAATCGCTGGTTGGGCGCCCATTGATTGCGAGTTGTGTAATGCGTGAGTATAAATCCCACTCGAAAATAAATAGGAATCATGCTGTAGGCTACATGTGTCCTTACTGCAACTCGAGAAATTCGTCCGCGGTTACATTTGAAAATGAAGTTGTGGAACACAATAAGACGTACTATGTTGCGTGGTGTCGCTGCTATGAACCAGCATGCGCCAAGGCTTTTCAGATATTCCACTGTGACAACATAGAAGTGTACACTTATCCGCCAGCGAGATTTGGGTTTAACTTTGATTCGATCCCAGAAGACATTGTGAGTGCAATCAATGAAGCACTGCAAGCGCATCAGCATGAACTATTTCGCTGCGCAGCGATCATGCTACGTCGATCTGTTGAGCTAATCGTCGAACACCTAGGTGGAAACGGGGCAAACTTGCGCAACAGAATTAGTAGTTTGCTCGAGGGAAAGCTTGATCCAGGATTTGTGGCAGCCTTGAATGATTTGCGACTGCTTGGAAATGACGCTGCGCATTTGAAGTTAAAGAGCTTTGATGGAGTGTCGAAAAATGAGGTAGACAACGCCATTGCCGTGATTGCTGAGATTGTTCGCGTTTTGTTCCAGCAAAAGGAGATTTTGGAACGTCTGGCCAAATGCAAAACCGACGAGCCTGGTGGAGCAACAGAATCGTGATTTCAGTTGGCGACCAATGATCGCAGGAAGAAGCGTCTCTGCGGTTCGCCGCCCCGCCTTTGCATCCCGTTCTAATGCGATTTTGCAATTGCTTTATCCCGGTAGGTTCAAGAGAACGGTAACTCGCCCAAATAGAGTGCCCGCTCTCGGGAGAGAGCGGGCTGGTTGCAGTTTACGAGTTTGACTTTAGGAGAATCGTCGTCAGGGTTTGCCGCTTGGGGCGCCAGCGCCGGGCTTGCCGGGTTTACCGCCGGGTTTGCGTGCGCCCGGTTGATCGCCGTCTTTGAATTTTTCGCGCGCTTCTTTCATCAGTTTTTCGAATTTTGCGAATTGCTCAGCCGTCAAAATCTTCTTGAGTTCTGCGCGGTGCCAATCTTGCAGCGCTTTCATTTTTTCGCGTCGGTCTTCTGGCTTAGCGTTGCGCTCGCCCTTCATCTTTTCCATCATCTGCTTGTTCAAAGCTTCGATTTTTTGCTTTTGAGCAGGTGTCAGGTTAAGTTTGGCGAGGAGTTCTTGTTGCATCATGCGCATTCGGCCGCCGGGTTTCGGCCCTGGGCCATGCTCGCCGCCCTTGCCCTTCTTGGGTCCAGCGTCTTGGGCGACGGCCATGCTTGTCATCGAAGCGGCGATTGCGACCGCAGTAAAAATTGTCAAAAGTCGTTTCATAGCGTGTTTTTTGCCTCCCACGTCAGTGGATAGCAGTCAAGACGGATGGGCGGCGCGTATGTTCAGCGCCATTTGCCAATTACTGAGGAATTTACTTGGCGTCTGAACTGGACATGCGGTTGAGCATGAACATCGCCATACCGACGCCAACAAAGAAACCAAGCAGCCCGAGCCAGGTTTGCCAGCCGTTGCCGTGCCCCACCGCGTAGCGATCTATCAGCCACCCGCCCCCAAAGCCGAGCATCGGAAAGCCCAGGATCGTGTACGCGATGGCCAAGCCATTGCCGAGTCCGCGCGCCGCCTGGCCTTCGCTCTTCAAAATTCGCTTTTGCTCGAGCTTTTTGTTCTCATATTTGCCGCGCACGTCCGCCGATTTGGCCTCAAATTGCTTCAGCTTTTCCTCTAGCTCCTCGGTGGTGTGGGCCATTTCCGAGCGCGCCTTTTCGGCAACATCACTCACAACATCTTCGGTGGATGGCACTTCAGGATCGTCGGTCATAGCGTTGATTATGCTCGATGCTTGCGCAATTTGAGGCCGCTGTTGCGTCCGAATCATAATGGTCTTAGAGCCAAGCATGAATTTCGCGCGCGAACAATTGCGGACCGACATCCAATACCTAAAAGGGGTTGGCGCGAAGTGGCGTCCGGCGTTTCGAAAGCTCGGGCTTGAAACGGTCGAGGACCTACTCCACCACTATCCGCGGCGCTATGAGGACCGTAGCAATTTGCCTCCAATCAGCGATTTGCAGGTCGGCGTTCCCGCGACGGTCCGCGGCTTTATTCAAAAAGTGGGTTCGCGCCCAACGCGCGGCGGTCGAGTACTGATCAAGGCCATTTTGAGCGACGGAACCGGCTCGGTTGGGCTTGTTTGGTTCAATCAGCCGTGGATCAAGCGCAAGCTGGAAAATTACGATAAGGAACTGATCGCCTACGGAGTGCCCAAGCACGAGGATTGGGCGTTCGTGCTACAAAACCCAGAAATCGAGATCATTGAGGACGAGGAGGACGCTGACCAATTTGCGCGGATCGTGCCGGTTTATTCGCTGACCGAGGGCCTGCCGCAGCCAGTCGTTCGCCGCGCGGCAAAGTCGGCCCTCATCAAGTACTTGGATGACGTCGAAGAACCGCTGAGTCGCGCATTTCTCGCCAAGCACAAGCTCAAACCGATCGCCTGGTGCCTGAAGCAGATCCACCAACCGGACAGCATGGAAGCCCAACGCGAGGCGCGCCGCCGGCTGGTGTTCGAAGAGTTCTTTTATATGCAGATGGCGGTGCAAATGCGGCGCATGGAGGCCCAACAAGAGCTCGGCATCTCGTTCAAATTCAACGATGGACAGCGGGGATCGCAGCCAGCCGCTGACGACGGTGCACCGGGCGGAACGCTTTTTGCCGCCAGCACCGCCGCAAACGTTCGTGATGAATTGGAGAAGCTGTTGCCGTTTCGCTTAACGGGCGCCCAACAACGCGTCATCGCGGAAATTTGGGCCGACATGCAACGCCCAACGCCGATGAATCGACTGGTTCAAGGCGACGTCGGTTCGGGAAAGACGGCAGTCGCGGCGGCCGCGATTTTGGCGGCCATTCGCAGCGGATTTCAGGCGGCTATGATGGCACCGACCGAAATCCTGGCCGAGCAACATTTTTCCAATTTGCGCCGCCTCTTTGAGCCGCTCGGCATCCATGTGGTTCTGCTGACTGGCCGCCTCAGCGCGCCGAAAAAGAAAAAGGCGCAGCAACAGGCAGCCAGCGGCGAAGCCCAGCTGGTCGTTGGCACCCATGCGCTCATCACAGATTCAGTTGGGTTTGCCAAGCTCGGGCTCACGGTAATCGATGAGCAACACCGTTTTGGCGTCGCTCAGCGGGCCGAACTGCACAAAAAGGGCGAAGTGCAGCCCGACGTGCTCGTCATGACGGCCACTCCCATCCCGCGAACGCTGACGATGACCATGTACGGAGACCTGGACGTCAGCATCATCGACGAGATGCCGCCGGGCCGGACGCCGATCCGTACTCTTGACAAAAAGCCATCTCAACGCGGTGCAATCTACACCGGCGTACGCAAGTTTATCGAAGAAGGGCGCCAAGCGTACATTGTTTGCCCCGCCATCGACGAAAGCGAGAAAATTACCGCTCAGGCAGCGGTCGAACTCCACCGAACGCTGAGTAGCGAATTTTTCCCTGACCTGAAAGTGGGGCTATTGCACGGCCAAATGAAGGCGGCTGAGAAAGACGAGGTGATGGAGCAATTCCGCCGCGGGGAGATCCCGATTTTGGTGAGCACGGTCGTCATCGAAGTCGGCGTTGATGTGCCCAATGCAACCGTCATGATCATTGAAGATGCCCACCGTTTTGGCCTCGCCCAGCTACATCAACTTCGCGGGCGGGTTGGTCGTGGCAGCCAGCAGTCCTATTGCGTGCTGATCGCAAACCCTACAACAGACGAAGGATACGCGCGCATTCGGACGATGACGGAAACGACCGACGGATTCAAAATCGCCGAAGTCGACCTGCGGCTGAGAGGTCCAGGCGAGATCGCCGGAACGCGTCAGAGCGGCAACTTTAATTACCGAATTGCCGACCTGGTTCAGGATGCGGCGCTTCTCGAAATTGCGCGGGGGGCAGCGATGGACCAACTGGCAGACGATCCGAACTTTGAGAAGCAAGAAAACGCCGCGCTGCTTGAAAGAATCAAGCAGCAGCGGCTAGATATTTCAGCGGTTACGGTCGCTTGAGCTATTTGCCCATGCCGTTCCAGAACCGGTCTTGTTCTTCGCGGGTTGTTCCACCCGGGTTCAGCGAGTTGATGGCTCGCGTGTTAACGTGGCCATCCAGCCAACCGACGACGACTTGGGAAGCCGTGCTTCGTGGATAGAGCTGGCCTTGTCGACCAAGGTCGGTTACTGCGAACTCGGACCAAGCCTTTTTCCTTGTGATGGGCTCAGCGGCGGGTGGTTCGATTCGTGCGTAGCCGACTGGGTTCACGACGGTTCCGCCGCGGATGCCGCTACTCGGAGGAATGCTGCGGTCGCGCATAGAAGCTTCGCCGAACATGACTGTGTTGGCCGCGGCTTCCATTTGCGATGTGGAGATGCCATTGAAGTAGAAAGGTAGTGGGTTCGTGCCGTTCGGGTCTGGTTGCTCGAATCGCACGTTGAGGTAGCGATAGTTGTAGCCGAAGCTGGGTGTCGCGCCAAAAATGTAGTAGTAATAGTCGTTTTGCTTATTGAACCGGCCGCGGCCTTTTGAATCAGCCAAAGCGGCGTCTTCGGCGCGGTCGTTTGTGCTTCGAAAAACTTCTTCGTTTTTGACGTACGGGAATAGGGCCAGTGCCCAATACATTTGACCGTCGGATGACGGATATTGTTGTTTGATCGAGGCTTGTGGGTTCATGTCAAGCCAGTAGAGAGCCATGGTGCGGTCATCGTTTGCATCCATGTACATGGTTGCGCCAAGACTGATTTGCTTCACATTGCTAATCGTCACTGACCGGTGGGCAGCAACTTTTGCCTGAGCGAAGACGGGGAAGAGGATGGCGGCGAGGATGGCGATGATCGCGATGACGACGAGGAGTTCGATGAGTGTGAACCCTTTGCGAATGCGTTTCATACTCTTTCATTCTTGTGGTTCGAACGTGGGGTCTCCTTATCTGTGATGATGATTGGTGTTCTCCAATGGTCGAACGTTACGGACTAGCCATGGGAACCAAGAAATCATCACCACAGGCAAGTCACATGCCAACTCCGGTGTAGCGCGGCATCCCTTTTTTCCAAAGAAATCTGAACAGCAAATAAGCCAAGACGATCCAAATCAGCTGCCCGATGATCGCGGTGGTTGCTCGGTCGCCGGAAAGCTGGCCGATCAGCATTTCGGTTGGTACGCCGGTCGTGTAATAGAAAGGGAAGTACTTTGCCAGCGATTGCGCCCAATGCGGCAACATTGCGATTGGAAACATCACGCCAGACAAGAACAGCATCGGAATGTAATAGAGTTCGAAAATGCTGGTGGCCTCGGTGACGAAGAGCGCGACCATGCCGAGCGCACTGGCGATCATGAAGCTGACCACGTTCCCCAAAACGAGTGAAATAACGAAGGGCACCGAAAAATGGAACTGAGACAGGTGCACGTCGCCCCAGCCGCTGAGCACCAGCAACCCCACGATCGGCGCCGCCATGCACATCCGAGTAACCCGCCAAGCCAGATTTCGGACGAAAGTCCACTCCAAGTAGTTCACTGGCCGCACCAATTGGGCGGAAAAAATGCCTTCTTTGATCTCGTACGACAGCTCCCACATCAGGTGGCACGTCACGAACGAGGTGATCATGAGCAGCGAGCCGTAATAGGCGAAGAAATCGGACCGGGCGTAGCCCTGGATCGTGCCATTGCCAGCTGCAGCGGCAAAAACCAACGGCATCGCGAAGCAGGTCACCGCGTCCGTCAGGATCCAAATCACCCATGTAGCGGGATAGACGACGCTTTCGAGCAAATGAACGTAATAAATGGCTTTCCAGGCTCGAAGGCTGCTCATTCGCCCCATTAAACCCCAACCAATTTGCGCCGGTTCGGGACTGAGCTTTTTCCACATTTTGCCAAGAATCTACAACAGCGCAACAGGGAAGTTTGCATATTTAGGCATTTTTGCCTGCTTTGAGCGAGGAATCAGCCAGTGAGCCTTAGAATCAACACCAATATCCAAGCCATGGGAGCCCTCAGGAACTTGGGCAACACCATCGACATGATCGGCAGCCAAATTCAACGGCTGAGCACCGGATTGCGCATCAATTCGGCCGGAGACGATCCTGCAAGCTTAATCATTTCCGAAAGCATGCGATCGCAGTTGAAGGGCTTGGACACCGCTATCCGAAATAGCCAAGACGCAGTCAACATGGCCAAAACTGCCGAATCTGCGCTTGATGAGGTCCAGCGTTTGCTCAAAGACGTTCGCGGCATCGCGGTGCACTCGGCCAACGTTGCCGTCGTGGATTCCAACCAACTTCAAGCGAACCAATCCCAAATTCGCTCAATTATTCAGTCGATTGACCGTATCGCGACCTCCACGCAATGGGGCGCGAAAAAGTTGCTCGACGGAACCGCTGGCGTCACCACTGCCGTCACTAACGCCAATTTGGTTTCTAGCCTTTACGTTGGCGGCACATTCAATGGCTTTCCGACGGCGACGGGTAACGTTACGGTAACTCGAACGACACAAGCAACCACTGCAGTCGTAACCGGCGCGACCACGTATGCCGCGTCGACGACCGCAATTGCAACCCAAGGAACCGTCGTCATCAACGGTTTTTCGGTTGTGAGCACGGGCACCGACACGGTCCAAAGCTTTGTCAATAAGATCAATACGCTCAGCTCGCAAACCAACGTTGTGGCGAGCATCGTGCCGTCCGGCGGTAACGTCGCGATTGAGTTGCGGCAAATGACTCCCGGCGCGAACTATAGCGTCAACCTCACCGACCCAAGCAGCATCCTCAATGGTTCGGCTAGCAACACTGGCATCAACGGCGTCTACGCGGTCACCGTGCCAACCATTCAAAATGGTGCAACGGTCAACTCGACGGCTACCTTCACCGGCGGTCGCGGACCGGGCGACTCGGGGCTTAAGCTCACCGATAACTACGGCAACATCTTGACGGTCACGCCGGGTGGAAACCAAGGTGTTTGGGCGGCGAATACCCAAGTCGGCGCAATTACTTCGGGAACCGTACAATTTCAGATTGGCGCAAACGCGAATCAGTCGGTTTTGTTCGCAATGCCGAAGACCTTTGCCAGCGACCTTGGAACATCCGCGATTTCTGGTCAAAGCGTGGCGACCATCGACGTGACGACCACTCTGGGTGCGAACAACGCCATGGCGATCATCGACGACGCGATCACGCACCTTGCGAAATTGCGCGGCAATTTGGGTTCATTCCAAGCCAACTACTTGGAGTCAAACGTGCGCTCTTTGGGAGTCGCGCGTGAAAACCTGACCGCTGCGGAAAGCCAGATTCGCGACGCGGACATGGCCTCAGAAATGACGCGCTATACCCAGCTTCAGATCCTGCAACAAAGCGGTATGTCCATGCTCGCACAAGCGAACCAACAGCCGCAGTCGATCTTGCAGTTGCTCCGCGGCCAATAGTCAAAATTCTTTGGAATCCAACGCATTTTTCATCGTGGTTGGGGCACAATAGTGTTCTACCATGACGTTGCGTTGCATTTCAAATTTGGCGGTTAGCTCGTGAGACGCGGGCTCGGACTTGGACTTTCACGCTTAATCGGCGAAGAGCCAAAACCCAAAAAAACGAAAGGGAACCGAAGGAAAACTAGCCCGGCTCCCAAGGTTTTGGCACCCGCAGAGCCAGCGACGAAAACCGCGCCGCCCGGCACCATCGCGATTGAACTCATCCAAGCAAATCGCCGGCAGCCGCGCCAGAAATTTGATGAGAGCGCTCTGCAAGAACTCGCTGCTTCGATCCGCGAATTCGGCATCCTGCAACCGCTGATCGTGCGGCCCATCGCCGATTCTAGGTTCGAATTGATCGCTGGTGAACGCAGATTTCGCGCCGCGAAGCTTGCCGGACTTGAGTTTGTGCCGGTTGTTTCGCGAGCGAGCGACAACCAAGCGACGCTCGAAATTGCACTGATCGAGAACATTCAGCGCGAGGACATTGGCCCCATCGAGTGTGCGCGCGCCTATGAGCAGCTGAGCCAGGAATTTGCATTGACCCAAGAGCAAATTGCCGCTCGAGTCGGCAAATCGCGCACGGCCGTTACCAACACAATGCGCCTGCTCCGATTGCCACAAAAGATTCAAAATGCACTCATGGATGGTTCGGTAACCGAAGGACAGGTCCGCCCACTGGTCGGCCTAGAAAGCGACGCAGATCGACTGAAACTCTTCGAGCGTATTATCGAGCTGGACCTGAGCGCGCGGCAAGTCGAGCAGATTCTGCGGGACCGGGCCACAAAGCCGCAAGAGAAGCAGGAAAAGCCGGTTAACGCCGAGTGGAAATCGGTCGAACGCGGGCTAAGCACCTTCTTGGGAGCAAAAGCCACGCTGCAGCGGAAAAAGAAGGGCGGCCGCTTGACCGTTTCATTCCAATCGGATTCAGATTTGACGCGAATTTTGGATGTGCTTGGTTTTCGTCTCGATTCATGAACTTCAACGTTCGCCGAATGGATCCCCGTGATTTTGCTGGGGTCGTGGGTTTGCAGCGTGCCTGCTTTCCCGCGCCATTCCCAGAAGATCAGCTTTGGCGAGTTGAGCATTTGCAGAGCCACTTCGAGTGCTTTCCTGAAGGTCAATTCGTCGCCGCGATGGATGACGGCACGATTTTGGGCAGCGCGAGCAACTGCCGAATTTCCCTCGAAAACTGGCGATCACACCGTCCTTGGGAGGAAACCGTAGGCGGATTCCACTTGAAAAATCATGACGACGCGGGGGAAATCCTGTATGGCGCGGACATCAGCGTTCACCCAGATTCCCGGCGCGTGGGCATTGGCAGGAGCCTTTATGAGGCTCGATTTGCATTGGCCCGCGAGCTCAAGCTGACCTATGCTACCGTTTGCCGCTTGCCCGGATATTGCGATCATTCCGATCTTTCTCTGGACGCATACGCCGAGAATGTTGCCGACGGATCGCTGATCGATCGAACGCTCACGCCCCTATTGAAAATGGGGCTGCGCTACGCTGGTACGATCAAAAATTATATGGAAGACGAAGAATCTGGGCATGGTGGCGCGATATTGGAGTGGTGCGAATGAGGGTCGCGGCCGTCAACTGGAAAATCCGCAGCATCGCGCGCGAAGGAGAGTTCTTTGACCATCTGGGCGAAGTGATTGAAGAGTGCGTGGGCATGGGAGCCGACTGGGCGGTCTTGCCCGAATATTGCTCGTTCGAGTTGCTTGGTGCGCTTGGCGCTCGCGACGAACGAGAGGTCGCCGAGGTGCTCGCTCCTCTGTGGCAACCAATCGTGGATGTCCTGCAAGCCCAAAGCGATAAGCATCATATCAGCATCGTCGGCGGTAGCCACATTTGCGGCAACGTCAACCGGTGCCCGATCATTCAACCAAGCCGCGCGCCGGGCGCGGTCGATAAACACGTTTTGACCCAATACGAGCTGGACCCGATGGCTCTATCCAGCGGCACAAGGTGCGCGACCGCGGGTCTAGTGGGCGCGTGCGTCTGTTATGACTCGGAGTTTCCTGCCGCAACCCGCGCACTGGCCGAAGCCGGAGTTAAGCTGCTCGCCGTGCCCGCATTTACCGAGACGCCGCATGGATTTCACCGGGTCCGGCGTTGTTGTGAGGCCCGCGCGATCGAAAACCAGATCTATGTTGTTCATTCCAGCTTGGTCGGGTCTTTGGGTGGCGAGCCGGTGACTTCGGCGACCGGGTCTTCCGCGATCATAGGGCCATGCATCGAGCCATTTCCCCCGAACGGGATCATCGCGGAAACGGCGATGGACGAGGAAGCGGTGCTTTGCGCCGATCTCGACCTAACGATCCTGGACCAGGTCCGCGAGACGGGCGACGTAAGAAATTGGCAAGACCGCGACGCCGCCACATGGACGCCGCAGCCGCAGGCAATTGCGCCAGACCCCCGCGACGCGCCATAATAGTCGTTATTCGGCGGCGTAGCTCAGTTGGTTAGAGCAAACGGTTCATACCCGTTAGGTCGGCGGTTCGAGTCCGCCCGCCGCTACCATTTTTTGGCCCCTCGGCCCAACCCCCCTTGTAGACCTAGCATGAAAATTCGCCTCGCCGTTGCTGTTTCGCTCGCCTGCTTGGTGAGCACGTCGTTCGCCGAAGAGCGCGTGATCAGCGGCTTCGCAAACCAATCCATCATCATGCTGGGTAGCAAAGAGCGGCGCTATGGATATGGCGTTTCGGTGCAGTGGATTCGCCCGGAAAAGCGGTTCGCGATCGGGAACTTGCCGGGCGATCTCGTTTGGGAAGGCTACATCGAGCACAGCCGCAGCGATCACTTTTTTTCGAAAGTCACCGGCGAATCTCCGCGACAAATGAACTTGATTGGTGGCCTCGCGAGCGGGCGGTATCGGTTGGGAAAGTACTTCGCCGAGGCGGGATGGGGCCTTAACTTGAGTGACAAAACCGCATACGATACCGACTCAAAAATAAACAGCACGCCGACGGTCGGGATAGGCTTTTCCGACGGCAAGCTGCAGATTGCCTTGCGGCTGATGCACCTTAGCAACGGCGGCACCAACGGTCATAACAAGGGCCAAAACCGGCTTTGGATCATGGTCGGCACCAAATTTTGAGCGTCCGCTACGAACTCATCTCGATTTGCCCCCACACGAAAGCCCGTCGTGGTCGATTGCATACGCCCCACGGCACCGTTGAGACGCCATGCTTCATGCCGGTCGGGACCCAGGGTAGCGTCAAAACGGTTGGCTCCGAAGATCTCGAAGCCCTAGGATTTGAGCTCATCCTTTCCAACACGTACCACCTGGCGCTGCGTCCGGGCGAGTCGCTTGTACAGGAGCTGGGCGGATTGCACCAATTCATGAGCTGGAAGGGCTCCATTCTCACCGACTCTGGCGGCTACCAGGCGATGAGCCTTTCGCATCAGCGAACGGTAACCGAAGAAGGCTATCGATTCAAATCGCATCTGGATGGGAGCGATTTTGAACTCACGCCAGAGCGGGCAATCGGCATACAATCCAAGCTCGGCGTCGATATGTCCATGTGCCTTGACGTTTGCCCGCCGTATCCGTGCACCCGAGATGAAGCGGCGGAAGCCATGGCGCGAACCCATCGTTGGGCTGCCCGCAATTTGGCCGCGAGGGAAGGGAATCAAGCCATTTTTGGCATCGTTCAAGGAGGCGTTCACGAAGATTTGCGCCGCGAATCGGCCGAGGCAATTGGGTCGATGGATTTCGATGGCATCGCTATTGGCGGCGTCAGTGTTGGCGAGCCGACCGAGATGCAATATCCGGTCGTGCAATACACCGCGCCTTTGCTGCCAGCCAACAAGGCGCGATACCTGATGGGCGTGGGGCATCCGGGCGACATTATCCACGCGGTGACTTGTGGTGTTGACATGTTCGACTGCGTTCTCCCGACTCGAATGGCTCGCCATAATTGCCTGTACACCATGCGCGGCCGCATCAACGCAATGAATGAAAAATGGGCACGCCACGATGGTTTGCACGATCCGGAATGCGAATTTGTGGCGACGTCGCGCTACTCCGCGGCTTATTTGCGGCACTTGCTCAAGGCGAAAGAAGCATTAGGCGCGCGAATCGCCACGCTCCACAATCTCGCGTTTTATGCGCGCCTCATGCAGGATCTACGGTACGCGATCGAAACGGGGTCGATGCCCGATTTGCAGAGGAAATATGCGCGCGCCTAGCCTCGTGCGCTGTTTTCCGATGGCAAGAAAATCGATATCGACGCGCCGATCAGCTCGTTCTTTGCGCCGATGATCGGCGCGATGTGATACACGGTCCGAGCCGTGCCGGAAAAATGGGTGCTCGACCGCTTGCGAAACACGGTCGTTAGAGCATTCATTGCCGTGGACACAATGTTCATATCCGGCAAAATTTGGGCCAAGTGCTTCACCGCCGCGTTGCCGAGATCGCGACCAGAATGGCTTCGAGCAAGGCCGTTCGCGTGCAGCACATTCATTGATGCGTCAACGATGATGACGCCCTGCGGCAAGGATTCCAGAGCCTGGCGAAATAGCCCGTCAATGCATCCGCGCGAATTGTTGCGTTCGACCTGCTCGGTCACAAAACGCGCAACAATTTCAGCCCGCGTTTTGCCGCGCCATTTAAGGCGAATACGGGTCCAATACGTGTGTACTGTGCCAAGTGAAACGCCCAAATCCGAAGCAATTTGCTTATCAGTGAGCCCTTTCGATGAGAGTTCAAGCACACTCAGTTCGCGTGCGGAGAGGTTTTTGGCGGTTTCAGTTTTCTGTACAACTATAGTGTCACTATCGTGTTCTTTCATCAGTTAAGACGGTTTAATAAGTTCCTGAGTGGTATTAGCACAGGGATTTACCCGTTCCTCGGCTGCGATGCAGCGTTAATCCCTCGCCGTTTCGCTCTAGCATACATGCAGATCGTGGAATTCCAATGATCAAACTTCAACTGAATTAATCGGTTGTATTGCGTGGCAATACGCGACCCTGACGCGCCGGGCAGGTTGAAAACTCTGCGGAGAAGACCGATGATTGAATCACCCGCTTAGGCGGCAGTGAAAAAGCATAGTGAAAACAAATAGGGAGGTGTCGCAAAATTGGAACCCAATACTTTTGCTGTGTATAGAGTGGCTTAATAAAAGGCAAGAAACGCACTATTGATAGATGCTCTTTGAGGTACGTGAATAGTTACCGATTTTAGAAAGTCTTTAGAGTATATTGGCCAACGCTCCTGGGGCCGGAGTGCGCGACAAAGGTATACTGCTTTGCATGCGCATCTCATCCTGGATGAGCCGAATTTCCAGCCATCCAATCGTAGCAGCTGCGCTTGAAAACAGCGGTTCGACGTGCTTTTGGAATGGCTGTAGCCCGGAAGCGCGCGTGCCTTTTGTTGCCAGCCGGTACCTTCAAAAACCTCGGAAGGTCATCATTGTTGCGCCCACCTATGACCGAGCAATCCAGTGGCGCGCGAGACTCCAGCTTTGCGGCGTGCCTGAGTCCGACCTCGCGCAATTGCCGAGCGGATTATCGGTTCTGTTCGAAGACGCGGCCCCCGAGACCCTCGCCCTTTCTGACCGCATCGGCGCGCTACGATTTCTCGTCGAGAGCCGACCAGGAATCGTCATCACGACGCCGCAAGCAGTATTGGAGCGCACCTTGCCACGCGAAGTGCTTGAGTCCACCCAAATTAGCGTCAAAAAGGGAGACGATTTAGACCTTGAAGGCTTCACCAAGTCGCTGGCGATGCTGGGTTATGAGCCTGCCGAACCAGTCCGCGCGCCCGGCCAATATTCGCGCCGTGGCGGCATCATCGACGTCTTCTTGATGGGCGCAGACTATCCTGTGCGCATCGAGCTTTTTGGCGACACGGTGGATTCGCTACGCACTTTCGACACCAATTCCCAGCGATCCATTGGTAGCGTGAACCATATTCGTTTGTCGCCGAGCCGCGAAACGCTCTACCATTTCGACGGCGCGGCCGATCACAACGAAATTCAGCAAGCGAGAAATAACCTTGCCGGAATGATTCGCCATTCGTTGGAGGTCGAGTCGTCGGTGTTGCCAGACGATGCTGGCGCACGGCTGACCGAACTCATCGAAGGCGACGCGAAAGCCATCGAGCAAGGCGTCTTTTTTGACCGGCTAGACCTTTATCGGCCGCTGATGCATCCAGAGTCGGGTTGCGCGATCGACCTGTTGCCCGAGGATGGTTGGCTCGTTCTCGACGATCTTTGCGATCTGGAATCACACGCCTTGCGAGCGGTGGATGAGCTAGCCCAGGCACTCGAAGCGCGCAAAAAACGAGGCGAGATTCTGGACGGATTGGCCTCGGATTATGTGCTTTCGCCGGACCATCTGGCGTCGTTTTCGGCTGCAACTGCGATCGCGCATCTCGGCGGACCGCCGGATTGGTTTCGAAGCCGCGAAACCGTCGAATTCGATTGCATCTCGCTTGAGCCGAATCGCGGAAGGCCGGAAACTCTCGCCACATCGCTCAAGTCATGGCTCGAAGATGGATATTGCGTTGTGCTCAGCACGGACCAGCCCAACCGCGCCAAGGCCGTACTCAGCCCGCTTAACATTTTTCCCGCGGATGCGGTGTTGGATGATGGTTTGCCGCCGGGAATTTACCTGGCGAATGGGAATCTCGCGGGCGGATTTGTCTCGAAGTCGATGAAGTTCGTCCTCATTACGGACCAGGAGCTTTTTGGCGTAGGCAGGCTGAAATTGCCCCAAAGAAAGTTCAACGAAGGCGCGCCGATCCATACGGTGCTCGACCTAAAGCCAGGCGACTACGTCGTGCACATCAACTTTGGAATCGGCATCTTCCAGGGTCTGACCCAGCGCACCATCGACGGCGTCGAAAAGGAATTTTTGTTCATCCAATATGCGGGCCCGGACAAACTTTATGTCCCCACCGATCAGCTTGACCGAGTGCAAAAGTATTTGAATCCAGGCGATGCGGAGCCCAAGCTGAACCGCATTCAAGGAGGTGAGTGGCAGCGCACGGTGGGAAAAGCCCGGGAGGAGGCCCGTGAATTCGCTCGGGACCTCATTCGGCTGTATGCGCGCCGCAAACAGGTTCAGCGCCAAGGTTACGGACCCGATAGCCCATGGCAAAGCGAGATGGAATCGACGTTCCCTTGGTCCGAAACCGCCAGCCAAATGCGCGCGATCAAAGAAGCCAAGCAGGATCTGCAACTTGATTACCCAATGGACCGGCTCATCTGCGGCGATGTCGGATTCGGCAAGACCGAGGTCGCGATCCGCGCTGCATTCAAAGTCGCACAAGCTGGTCGCCAAGTCGCGGTGCTTTGTCCGACGACCATTCTTAGCGAGCAGCACTACCGAAACTTTGCCGAGCGATTGGTTGCATTTCCCACGCGCGTCGATTATTTGAACCGATTCCGCACGGCCGCCGATCGTAAGGAGGTCATCCGTAAGCTGGAATCGGGCGACATCGATATCGTCATCGGCACCCACTCGCTACTTTCGAAAGATCTCAAATTCAAAGACCTCGGGCTGGTCGTCATTGATGAAGAGCAAAAGTTTGGCGTTAAGCAAAAAGAGGCGCTGAAGGAGCTTCGGGTCAACGTGGACGTGCTGACCATGTCGGCCACTCCGATCCCACGCACGCTGAGCATGGCGCTCATGGATATTCGGCAAATGTCGCTCATCAATGACCCACCTCCGGGCCGATTGCCGATTCGGACATTTGTCCGCACCCACTCCGATGAAGTGATCCGCGAGGCATTGTTGCGCGAGCTCAGCCGTGGCGGTCAAGTTTATTTCGTTTACAACCGGGTCCAGGGCCTATATCACATCGCGGAGCGAATCAAAAAGCTCGTGCCGAGCGCGCGCATTGGAGTCGGCCACGGTCAGATGTCCGAGCAGGAGCTCGAACCCATCATGATCGCGTTCATCCGTGGCGAGCTCGACATTTTGGTTTGCACAACGATTGTTGAAAGCGGCCTCGATATTCCCAACGCCAACACGCTCATCGTCGAAAATGCCGACCGATTTGGCCTTTCGCAGCTATATCAATTGCGTGGCCGGGTGGGGCGCTCCGATCGCCAAGCGTATGCCTATTTCATGCACCAAGGCGAGGCGGCACTGACTGAAAACGCGATGGCTCGATTGACATCTTTGCAGGAGTTTTCATCGCTCGGTTCGGGCTATTCGCTGGCGTTTCGCGACCTGCAAATTCGCGGCGCGGGCGAGCTTTTGGGCGCAAAGCAAAGCGGCACGATGGCGAGCGTGGGCTACGAACTTTTCGTTCAGATCATCCACGAAGAAGTCAAGTTCTTGAAGAGTCACGCCGACGGCGAGGGTCAAAACCGCGTCTACAATGATCCGCTGGAGGGCCTCGCGCCGCTACCTGCTGCCGACCTGCCCGCGAGCGCGTTCATTCCAGAAAACTATATCAACGACCAGGGCCAGCGGCTTTACTACTACAAGGCAATCATGTCGAGCCGCAATGGGGACGAACTCGCCGAGGCGCGGCAAGAAATTCTGGATCGGTATGGCATGCTGCCGCCCGAGGTGGAGAGCGCATTTCTGGTGATGCGGATGCGGATGAAGGCGCGAGATTTGCAGATGTCGAAGCTGGATGGGCACGGCGGGCGCATCGCGGTGAACTTCGACGAAAGCGCCGATTTTCCGCCGCGACTCTGGAGCATGTTGCAAAAGCGGAACAGAGCTTGCTACTTGGCGCGTGGCCAGTTCATTTGGCCGTTCACCGGCGACGTGCTGGAGTCATGCGCGACGATGCTGGAAGTCTTCGAATCGACGCTGGAAGAGCTGGAGTCCCAACGCGCCGCGCTGGGACTTTGAGCCGAGTCGCCGCCGGTGTGCCGAGGTCACCTTACGCACGGCATTTGGAATAGATCCTTACACCGAATCATCGTGGGCTGCTTTTGTGTGAAGAGCCCACAAAGTGCGCAATCAACGCATCAACGCCCTGGTCCACAATCGCGTACATGTCGCGGTAATCCAGCGCGCTACCGTAGTAAGGATCAGGCACTTCGCGCAGTTCGGCCAGCGGATCATGCGACAAAAATAGGCTCACCTTGTGTGCCTGATCGCCCGCAAAGCGAAGCAGGTCACGCTGGTGCGATTCGTCCATCGCAAAAATGTGATCGAAATCATCAAAATCGCTGACCCGAACCTGCCGCGCGCGCGAAGGATGACGAATCCCAAGCTGGCTCAGAATCGCTAAAGTGCGCGGATCAGCGTTTTCGCCCACGTGCCACGACCCCGTGCCCGCGCTGTCGATTTCATAATCCGCGCCAACCTGAAGCAAGTCCAGCTTGTGACGCATCAAGGCTTCCGCCATCGGGCTACGGCAGATGTTTCCGGTGCAAACAAACAAGATGCGCGTCATGACCCGATAATGGTGACACAAGACGGCAGACACCTACGCTGATCGGTACACTCCATGCCGTGCAAAACCTTTGGCGCTGGGATCGCGAGCTTTTTGAAGCCATCAATCGCGGTTGGCACAACGACCGCGCGACGCCCGTCTGGAATGCCATCACGTGGACCGGACTCGGCACCATCCAGGCGGCGATCTTGCTGGTTTGCCTGCTCCATCGACCATGGCGGGCGGCGTGTTTAGGGGCGGGCCTTGCGGGAATCCTGGCCGGAATTATTCGGTATCCCATCGCCCTTTTGGCGGCACGCGCCCGGCCGAGCGTCTACCTGGACACGCTCATTTTGGAGCCAACTACCAACGCGCGCAGCTTTCCCAGCGGCCACGCGACCGGCGCATTTGCCATTGCGCTATTCTTCTGCTTGGTGGCGATTCGGTGTGGCCGCCCGCTGCTCATGGTGCCCGCTCTGACCTGGGCAGTTTTGGTCGGCCTTTCGCGCGTCTATTTGGGGGTGCATTGGCCGCTCGATGTGGTCGGCGGGTTTGGCGTCGGGTTGTTTGCGGCGGGAATCGTGTTTTGGTTGGTCGAACCGCGTGGATGGTTTGAACCGGATCAAAAGAGGGAAGAGCTGACCGCGCCGCCGAATTGACCCATCGCTCGAAACTTTTTGTGCCGTTGCTGCTTGAGTTCGTCGCCGGAGAGTCCCGTCAGGCTGTCCATCGCCGAATCGATTGCCTTCTCCACCAAGGCGGCGGCTTCGGTCGGGCTACGGTGGGCCGCGCCTTTGGGTTCAGCGATAATTTCGTCAACCAATCCAAACGTCAGGGCGTCTTGAGCGGTTAGCCTTAGCGCCTGCGAGGCTTGCGGTCCGAGCGCCGCATCGCGCCACAAAATCGCCGCGCAACCTTCCGGCGGAATCACGCTATAAATCGCGTGCTCTTGCATCAACACTTTGTTGCCGATGCCGATACCGATCGCGCCGCCGCTGCCCCCTTCGCCGATCACGACGCTGACCACCGGCACCTTCAACGCGAACATCGACAAAATTGAGGCAGCAATCGCCTCGCTAATGCCGCGTGATTCGCTCTCGACGCCCGGGTCGGCGGCGGGAGTGTCGATAAACGTGATAATCGGCATCGAAAAGCGATCCGCCATCTCAAAAAGTCGGATCGCCTTGCGGTATCCCTCTGGCTTTGCCATCGCAAAATTCCGCTGTTGCCGCTCCTGAATATTGCGGCCTTTTTGGTGGCCAACGATCATCACGGGTTGACCTTTATAGTCGGCTGGGCCGCCAACGATCGCGTTGTCAGTGCCGAACCTGCGGTCGCCTTGCAATTCGACAAAATCCGTAAAAAGCGACTTGATGTAGTCGAGGGTGTAGGGCCGCGGGTCGGCGCGGGCAACCAGAACCTTCTTCCAGTTGGTCAACTTTTTGTACGTATGTTCGATGTACCGATCGCGTCGGGCTTCGGCTTGGGCGATGCTTTCGTGGTGCTTCGCTTGCTCTTCCGGCGTGGCCACCGCAAGGCGTTCCTTCAGCTGCGCCAATTTCTGATCGAGCTCAATCAGGTCGCGCTCCCACTCTTTCCAGCTTTTGGGTTCGTTCATCGCGGACCTCCCAATAGCCGGGCGAGGTTATGCAGCGTTTCGCGCATTTCCCTTCGCGGCACGATTCGGTCGATCATGCCGTGTTTGAAGGCAAATTCCGCGGTTTGGAAATCGTCGGGCATCTTTACGACTTGGGCTTGTTTGCTCACGCGCGTGCCCGCAAATCCGACGAGTGCGCGAGGCTCAGCGATGATCACGTCCGCCACGCTCGCGTAGCTGGCCAAGACTCCCGCCATGGTGGGGTCGGTAAAAACGGCAATATACGGAGCACCGGCGTCGCGACATTTTTCGACTGCCGCGGTGGTTTTTGCCATCTGCATCAAGCTCAGCAAGCCTTCTTGCATGCGCGCGCCACCACTCGCGCAAAACACAATGGCGGGAATCTTCTCATCTGCCGCCCGCTCCAGCGTTCGCGTGATTTTCTCGCCCGCGACCGAGCCCATCGATCCGCCCATGAACAAAAAATCCGCGACGGCGCAGACCACCTTGTTGCCTTCAAGCGTTGCGCGGCCGCTGACCATGCCGTCTTTACGGCCAACTTTTGCGACCGCTTGATCGAGCTTTTCCGCATAATCGGGAAATTCCAGGGGGTCAATCGAGTGCAGATCGGTGTCGAGTTCCAAGAAGGAACCTTCGTCAAAAGTGAGGTTGATGCGCTGATCGGCAGTCAGCCGT
>CAYRAX010000026.1:0-20749 GCA_964422285.1 uncultured Chthonomonas sp. | reverse complement strand
TTCGAGTTATCGATCTCGCCATTAATGAGGGATGCATTGAGATTAACCACTGCTCCCGTCAAATTCACTACGCCAAGGTTTTTGACCAACCAGTGATCAGCCTTGATGCGAATCTCGGTTGGACCTTGCCATTGGGTTTGGAACGTAAATTGTCCGCTCGCCGTAAGGTGGTCCACCGGCGAAGAAACGATTTGTCCGCCCTGCTTGAGTTCGAACCAAATTTCGTGCCCATTCGGTGAAGCCACATAGTCTTGAAGATTGGCGGTGCCGGTGATCGTGCTTGGAGTCGTGTTCAGCGTGTTGGTGCCGTCCATGATCGTGCACAGATAAGGTCCGGGATAGGGCTCGCCTTCGAAGTCGTAAAGGCTCTTGTAGACTTCGTAAACGAATACCGTCGTGTCTTCGTCGTCGGGGCCAGGTGCGCTTTCCACGTTGATGAATGTTCCACGCGGTGGCAACTCTTCCATCTCACTTACGCTGTTGGCGTCGGTCACGACTGGGTCGTCGGTAGTGAGCTCTTCCAAACGCACATTTCGTGGAACAACGTGCTCGCTGATGTTCAACCAGAAGGTCTTTGTGTAGGACGGGTTAATAATGCGGTCTTCGATGACCTGCTGCCCATTCACAGTTTTCAGTTCCTGTTCATGAATCGGCACGATGTATTCGTTCGGCATCTCAACGCCGCCAAATGTGCGGAGCCAGCGATACTTGATTTGCGCGGCAGTCGCGGGGCGAGAGAGCGAAACGCCAAAGTGGGTCACCTCGCCGCGTATCATGTGCACCAGCGGGTTCTTGTAGCGAATGAGAACGTTGTGGTGAATGCCGCGCGTCACTTCGCTCACGGTTGGGGCGCCGAAGCGCGAATAATTGTAGGTGTGCACTACTTCTTCGCGATTGTGGTCTTCGATTTCGACTTCGAACCCGTCGCAGGGTTCGTCTTCGTCGTCGGTAGCGTCAAAATTGCTGAGCGATCCAGCGAGTGTGATAGCATGTGACTGTGGCGGGCACAAGAACACGAGTGCTGAAGCTAAGAATGGAAGGTACTTTTTCATAGAGCTATTCCTCTGCAGGATCAGTGCGCGCCAGTGTCCGCAAAAATACATATGCGGCGAAAATAAACAAAAAAAGCTTGGGTTCATTGTTTTTGAACCCAAGCCTGTGAGTCGATTTGTTGCGCTGTCTATTCGGCGGTTGCCCGATCAGTTTGCTTGTTGCCTGAGCGGTGGATTAATTTGATCGCTCCAAAGTCGACGCGCTTGCCCAAATGAGTTGCATAGGGTGCGTTCGCTCCATCTATTCCCACGCCAACGCTCTCAAGCCAGTTGACAAGAACTGAATTTGACTTCTTCGACCCGCGTCCGATGGCGAGCGCCAGCGCCGAAGTGACCTGCGGTGCCGCGAACGAAGTGCCCGACCAAATGGCCAAGTTTCCATCCCAATAGACACTTCTTAGTCCAGTAGCTGGTGCGGCAAAATCGGCCTGGTTGTGCCAGTTGCTAAAGGGTGCCTTATGATCGTTGCCGTCGACGCCCGTTACGCAAAGAACTCCATCAAGTTTTGCGGGATAAAGGCACGAATTGGTGCCTTCGTTGCCGACTGGAGCGACCGACAACACGCCGTGGTTGCGAGACCATTCAAAAATCTTCTCCATGGCCTTGCTTTCCGCGTAGGTCCCTAGCGAAATGTTGATAATTTTTGCGCCGTGATGCACCGCGTCACTCACACCGCGCACGATCGCCCATACCGTGGCATGACCGGCGGAATCCGCAACTTTTTCGATGATCAAGCCTGTATTCGGGGCCATTGTCTGAATGATTCCAGCAACAAAGGTCCCGTGGCCCGCGCCAAAATTGCGAATATCGTCTTCGGGGAAAAGAATAGAAGGTAAGTCGTAAGCTTGGGCCGACCCCGTAAGTTGGTCTTCTGCGTTAATAACGTGAGGCCAAATCGTTGAAGCATAAGGGGATAAGCCAGTATCCAAAATGGCAACATTAACTTGTGACGTAAAGAGTCCGAGTGAGGGGGCCCATCGCACTTGACCAAAGAGGTTAAAGTTTTGTGCATAAATTGCATTGGGGTCGCCAACGACGCCGAGAGTGCCAGCCTTGGAAGTAATATCCGCTTCAGCGATGCCCAAATCCTCTTCGGTGTCACTCCAAACAATCTGGCCGTCCGTTGACATCGCGTGTTCGATCGCCTCGATTTGCTCGGGGTCTGCATCAAACAAAAAGAACGGTCCGTGCGGCGCTTGTTCGACAAAGTTAATGCCATATGTAGCGGCGACCGCGACTGGATCGACGCCATCATTTAGCTGGCAAATTATCGGGGCCGCATGCGCCATCGAACCAGCGATGGCGGCCAGCAACACCCACGTTGAGCGACGCAAAAACATAGGTTTCATTATACAATGCTTGTCTTGAATATAGGACATTATTGTTCGTTCCCCATTGACATTGTTACGGGATGATAGCCGCCAAATAATATTGGCGAAGCCCAGAAAAATGGGTGTGAGTACTTTTCGCGCATGGCATTTCGTGCGGTCCGGAGCGCAGTCGGCAACGCTGCACCTGCGGACCAATGTTGGTAAAGTTCGCGGGCCAGTGTGAGCGCGGATAGGTCTTCGATCTGCCAGCCAGTGGCGAGTGCCGCTTGGGCACCACGAGCCAAAAAGCCGCGCACCCATCCATTCGGCTCGGCACCACCAACCGACGTAAGCTTGCCGCTTTCGCAAGAAAGTAGCACGGCGAACTTGACGCGCATCGAGCTGGTCGCAACCTCGGCGGCAAAAAGTCTGCCATCGGGGAAATAGATCGAACTCATCATGGGATTGTTGGGTTCATGAACGCCATGAGCCGCGACATGCAGAAGGTCGATGCTAGCGGTCTGCATCGATTCGAGTGCCTCCGTCCGCGACCGACAAACCTTAACCGACTCGAAGGACTTTCGCAGGAGTTCGACCTCCGCCTCGATTTGTGGCAGCCGTCGCGAATCGCCCGCCCATACCACCACGTTCGGATGCGCTGGCAGTCGCATTTCGGTGGTGGATATGAACGCGGGAGACAGGTACAAAATGGGTTCAACCGACGCATCGAATGCCGCCCATGGCACCGACCAGAGCAGTGCGTCTGGCGAAATCTTTGGGTTTTCCGCGGCTGGCCGCAGCATCGATCCAAGCTCGCACAATACATCGAGAGCGCGTTCGGCAGGTTGCCCGGGATCGCTCAATTCGAACCGGACTTGGTTTAGCAGTCGGGTCAGTTGCATCGGGTTTGCTCGTAAATTGTCCACGCGTCCCGATTCGCGCATCACAAAAATGCTGTGTGGGGTGCAAACGTACATGTCGCAACGTTGCCTGGTCGTGCCGACTTGGGCCGAGATGCTGTCGAGCCCACGCCCGCTGACGTCGGTCCAGATTTTTGGAAGACTCGTGGTTAGCGATGAAATGCTCAGTCGTCGCAAGTTTAGGTCATCGCCAAATCCGTTCTCAGAAATTTGAGTTCGAATCTGATTGAGGTCGGCGAGCCAACCTTGCGAGCGGTCCGTAAGTGCAGATTCGATCTCATCGATGAGAGTGATGGACCTTGTTTTGAGCAGGATTTCGCGCGCTGTTTGGTGGTCTTGAGATCGCGAGCTGGTGAGCAATTCGAGCAAGACTTCCGGTAGCGCGGCTTGCTTATCTGCCAGAAATCCTAACCGCGCCGCGGTCGAGCGAACGGCTAACCGGCTGCGCAACACCTCATCGACCAGCTTGCGTTGTGCATTTCGCCGCGCTGCGCCGGTGGAGGTGTTGACTTGGTACAGCCACGCGCGCCAGCGTAGCCCCACCGACGGAGAAGATTTGAGCTTCAGGACGGCCTTGTGCAGGTCTGGATCGGGCGATTTGAGCTTGAGATTGCAGTTTGCAATAGCGAGCAGGCACCGATCAGCGAGCAACTTGAATCCGGCGGCGCGCGCCTCTTGCTCGGCGGCTTCTGCGCGCAACTTAGCGGACTTGGCCTTTCCATCGCGTAGCAGGATTTCACTCGTGAGAAGGGAGCTCGCCGCCGCCATCGCGCGATTTCCAAGCGCTAGGTGCCGCCGACGCGACCGCGTCAACCACGGCAAGGCATCACGGTGGCGGCCCATCGCATCGAGCGCACAACCGACGCCCAGCATGCAATTGGCATAGCCCACAGACTTCGGCCGCATTTCGTCATGCGCCAGTGCCCGCAGGTACGACGACTCGGCATCGGGCCACAAATTGAGCGCGAAAAGCGCGTCGCCGACGATTTCATCAAGCCATGGAGTGCGCCAATTGGGGAGCGCATCGCGCGAACTCGTAAGAATCGGCAGCGCTACGTCAGCGCGCCCCTGGGCTACTTCGATCAGCGCCAAATTGGCTGACGCCACCGCCGCGAACATCGCCTGACCCGCCTCTTGAAAAATCTTGATCGACGCTTCGGCGTGCTTGCGCGCTTCGGCGAAGTTTCCAACCGCGATCAGCCCGTTCGTCGCGCCAGCATGCGCTTTCCCCAAGTCCAGCGCGTAGCTTGTGCCCGTTAGCCCATCGACCGCTGCCAGGTATTCCCGTGTTGCCGGTCGTAGTTCGTCGATTTGCTCGTAGATGTTGCCGACGTTGACTCGCGCGCGGGCCGCCATGACAGAATTCGCTCCGAGCCGCTTTATGAGCGCTTTTCCCAGCGCCAAGGCCTCATCGACTTTGCCCAGCCGCGCCAAGGCGTCGATTGCAGGGATCGCGAAACTGCCTGCATCGGGACCGCTCTGAAGGTCCGCTGCCCGCTGGAATTGCGCCGACGCCTTCTGCCAGCGACCGGCGCAATAGTGTCCGAGGGCTTGCGTTCGAATGATGTGGCACTGGTCTTCGCGCGGCCATCGGTACTTTTTGGCCTCGTTTGCCAGATGGGTTGCCTTTGAACTGTCGATCCCGTACTGTTGTAGCACCCGGTCGAACAGCAGAGCGGCCGCGCCGGGTGGGGCCAGCGCGGAAATCTCAAGAGTTCCAGACTCAAGTTCGTTCAGGAATTCATCGGGACTCATTTTTCAGCGCTTGCTCCGCACTGGGGATTTCGATCCAGATCCCGTCAACCGCGATCGCGAAGCCAGTATCGTTCAGGCCCTTGGCGAGGAACTCAAACCGGCCGCCATGATCCACTGGGAGGATTTCTAGGTCACGAACGACCGCGGCATCTTCGGGTTCGGCGCGACCTACCACGCGCCAATTCTCACCTTCCGGTACGAGCAGAATGCGCACAGATGCCGATTCGAGTTCAAACCTCATATGAACCTCCTCGGCGGCGCCACGGACGGCGAGTGTTGGATTGGAAATGGAGACGACACGAGCACGTTGCCTAGCTGGCTGAACCATGATTCTATGCGCGGCTTCTTGAACTGACTGGGGCGCTTCCCAGAGTTCAATTGCCCCGGCTGAGCGCACGTTTCGGAGCCAATTGGCCTGAGCCGTGCAGGTCGGGCATTGGGCGGCGTGGGACTCGAGTTCGATGTCCGGCGCACCGTCGATATACTCGACCAGACGCCCAAATAGAGATTTACAACTAGAAATCATATGCTCGAGTAAAGAGTGTTGGGCCGGCGGCGAAAAGATACATTAATATTCAAAAATCTCTGGATCAAGCAGCTTTTTGAGCTTTTCGAGGCACCGCGCGCGGCTCGGCCCGATGGATCCCAGCGGAATTCCGAGTTCGGATGAGACCTGATCGTAGCTGGCTTGGTCCAGATACAGCCTGGCGAGCAGCCGTCTACACTTTTCGGCGAGCCGGGAAAGGCCCTCGCGAAGCGCGTTCGCCTGCAAGAGCTGATCCGCTTCGCATTTGGCTGAGCGTTCGTCTGCGACCAACTGTTCGTCGAGCGTGTCAAGCGGAATTGTTGTTCCCGCGAGGCGCTTTAGCCGATAAGTTTCTCGGGCGGCAACCACTACCAGCCAGCGTCCGAGAGCCTTTGAGCTTGAAATCTGGTCAAGTTGGCGGTGAAGGGAGAGGAAGGTCGTCTGAAAGACGTCGGCCGCTTCTTCGCGCGAAAGGCCATTTCGCATCGGCACCGAGTAAACCAACCGTTCGTACTGCGAAACCAGCTCGCGCCATGCTTCTTCGTTCCCCAATCGGCTGAGCCTCAGGAGATGGTCGGTATCTCGTTTTCGCACTCAGGAATTATGCCCAGCGTGGAGATTTGATTGCTATCGCACAAATATCGGATATCGGCGGTGGGGCAAGGCAATGCGCGTCAATGCCCCGCCCATTGCGCCGTTTACCGCTTACTCGTCGCCACTTAGGTCAAAATTCCCGTTCAGCAACAAATAGTCGTCTGTGCCGATGTATCCGTCGCCGGTGAGGTCGGCCAACTCATCGAAGTTGCTATCGCCAGACGACGCGTCGAACCCGCTATTGAGGATCAGATAGTCGTCCGTGCCGATGTAATTGTCTCCGTTGATGTCGCCGACGATTAAGTTGATCGGTGCCACGGACGCGTTTCCATTCGTGGTGTCGATTTGCACGCGCTTGCGTAGGTAGGGAGCATTTCCAACAATCATCGCAAACTTTCCGGTGTCCGGAGCAAGGGCCAGCAACGATCCATTAGTGACGCGTGCGTTGTGCAGGTACGTTGAATAGCTTTCGCCGTCTGGCACAAAGTAAACGGCAACAGAATTGATCGCCGGTCCGAGCCACCCTTGAAATGTTATCGGGCCAGTGACCGAAGGATGACTATACGTATCCGCGTAGATGAAAGTGCCGGTGTCGTCTTTGCTGGATATTCGCACGTTGCTTGGCAAGGCGGTCCCCCCGACGCCCTGGAATGGTGACAATTTGATCGTGTCGGGGAACATCACGCCGCCATTCGCCGCCCCGCTAAGCGTTCCGAAAAATCCCGTGCTCATCGCTCTCGACTCGAGTTTCGCCACACCAGAGTAATTGATGGTGAACTCGTGCCGCCCCGGGCCAACCGATATCGTCGCTACGCTGGATTTGTTGATGTCGGCCTGTTCAGGAATTACTGTCACGGATTCGACTTCGACATGCTCCGACAATGATTGCCCCAACAGACTTCCGGTGAGCGAAAGCGATGCTTTGCAAAACGTTTTGTCGGGATCGCCGAAGCTTTCTGCCGCGAGGACCGAACCAGCAATCGACCATGGCAATTCAAGCGTCGCTGCGGCCTTTGTTTCCACGACGATGGTGTCGCACGATGTAAAACGGATTTCGCGCTTTTTTCCTGGATATGGCCCGGTGCCAATGTGAAAAACATAAGCGTCAAGGTTTCCTGCAACTCTTGAATAGAGCTGCACGGGCTGGCAAGGCTTTAACGTTGGAAGTAGTTGCCGCTTAACTCCGTTCCAAGATACACCGTTGGTGGCAAAACCGAAGGCGGTTTTGATACCGCGTTTCGTGATGGCTTCGGGAGCATTCGAGTCCACGCTAACTCCATCGCCACTTAGGGTGATTCCCCACCAGTTAAATTTCGCGCATCCTTGGTTCACCGCGTCGACGAAGTCCTCGATTCGCGCGAGATTCGACAGCTCAGCCGAAACCGGAGTTGGAATCGAACTGATTTGGTCGCTCAACGAGTACTTGTATAAGTCGTCGGTGCCAGTGATGTCAATCTGTGTGCAAGCACCGGCGTATGCATTTGTTACAGCGCACAAAGTCAAGACTGGAAACATTACATATTTCGCAAATCTCATGCTCGATTCCTCCTTCGAATAAGCAGTAGGCCCAAACCAGTTATGGCTACGGAACTCGGCTCAGGGACCAGTTCAATCGAAGTCTCCATCTTGAAATGCGAATCCGTCGTGTGCCGTTCCGCAAAGTAAAGATCGAAATCATAGTTCGAGCCGACGGTCAGACCCAAAGTGTCCAAGGCAACACTGGCACCAACTTCAGGGTGAACACCTCCCAAATCAACAACAAGCTTGTTGTCAATGAAGACCCAAACGTCATCGTCGCCGACAAAGCTGAATGTCTGGCCCTGTTTGTATTTGAACGAACCATTGTAGGCGAAGGTGAATGAGTAATTGTTCGCGTAGCCCTGGTTGCCGAATCCTTGATTGTCAACAGGGAAAAAGCTGCTCGATGCGAACGAGAAAATGTCGCCACTGCCGCCGTTGTCAAGCGTAAGCGTTAGGGGAATGCTGATGTTCACACCGGCGACATCTTTGTACCATTGGTCAAACGTCGTTGCATCAGTCACTCCACCGTAGTTATTTGTGCCGATGTACTCCGGTCGCTTAGTTGGCCCCAGCGTACTGTTTACCATTCCGGTCGCCAGTCCCGATCCCTGCCATTCGAAGTCCGGGTGGCCCCCGTCAGTGCCTCGCATCTTGAAATCGCGGGCAATTCCGTGAATGTCGAACGTGGCGGCTCCACCGAAGGCAGAAACAGCCACAAGTCCCATAGCAATGCAAATTTTCATTGTCCCCTCTTTGTCCGAGCAATGTGCCGGACGTCATCGCTATTTTACAACGGATATTGCCTAGGTGCATAAAAAAAACGGAGTTGAGTCACGAGCAGACTCAACTCCAAAGAGAGTGTAATACTGGATCAAGCAAAGCCTTATTCGTCGCCAGTGAGATCAAAATTCTCGTTCAAGATTAAGTAATCGTCGGTATTGACGATTCCGTTGTCATCCAGATCTGCCCCGGCTACGTAGAGCGCATCACCCTGAATCGTATCAAAGGCACCACTCAAAACGAGATAGTCGTCTGTGTTGATGAAATTGCCGCCATCGCAGTCGCCATTGATCAGCGCGACATTGACCCCCGTGGCATCGGCAGAGGTCGTGTTAATGCTAACCACTTTTCGCAGCCAATGCGAGCCTTGGATCGACATGTCGTAGGGCCCAGGAATCGGCGGCGCTGTCACGGTGAAGCTGTTCGTCGAGGCATTCACTTGCGCGGTTACCGAGTAGATCACAGTACCGGAGCCCGGAGCACGGAAAGTAACCTTCGCCGGGATGTTGCCAGTCGTCAAACTTGTTCCGCTGAACGTGATCTTTCCACTCACTGTTCTTCCCGCCGACGCAGTGATGTTGTCGATTCCGAGTTGGGCAGCGATCGGTTCACCACCGTCAAACAAAGTGGTGTTGTGCCGGAACTGAATCTGGGCAACCGCAGGCATAACCGTGGTCCACGCTTCAGCGCCGACGATCAGCGACAGATCCGTTGGTTGCAACGAGAACTGAACCCGCTTCCATCCGCCGCCTGGTGGCAAGACGACAGGAATCGTCGACGTGTACTTCGAAAAACCCGCCGATGTAAGCACAATGCGCATGCTCAACTGGGTGGAGCCAGAGTTTTTCATGTCGCACTCGACCAGCCGTATGCCAGTGGTAGCATAATCGCCTGACCACTGAATTGCGTTCGGGCTAGCCATTTTTGAGCCCGCACCAAACGAGCCACTAGAGGTCAGCTGCAAGAAGGCATCGCCTGCACCCGACGGTCCGCCGCTGGCAATGTTGGTCGGCGAGGCTCCTTGCCAGTTCAAAGTGGTGCCGTCGGAGAACGTGTCAACTTGTCCCAACGTAACGGCGTGACCAAGAACCGGCATGGCGGCGATGCAGGCGAGTGCAATCAATGATTTACGGTAGTCCATGGGTATTCCTCGCTGGTCGCCCTTCTGATTTTTTGCGAATTTCATAGATGATTCCTTTATCCAGGGAGACGACAATCAAAGTTCCGGTCGGGGTCGGCTCAATGGATGGCGCAATGCCAAATCCAGAGCCAAAGACCAAGCTTTCGCTCTCTTTGACGTCAAACTTTGCTGTGTTGTCGGCGACGCGATCTGCCAGGAGCGGATCGCTGAACTTCAAACTGGACCTATCGTCGGTCAGATCGAATTTCATGATATAGCCGCCGAGCAGATTCGTTCGCCCCTCGGTGACGAAGAGGTCACCCTTATACTCTTGACCCAGCGCGTCCGACGGTTGGAAGCAAAGACCAGCCGTCGCGACCGCATATTTCCAGCTGAACTGCGGGTCGGTGTATCGAGAACCTGGAAGTTCATACATTCGTCGCTCAGCCAGCCGCGGATCGGTTGCGATTCGCTCTGGCGGCCATCGCAACTGCTGAATGTTGCCCGAAGCGACTTCGATGTCTCGGAACTCTTTGACTCGGCTGAGGGGGCCCATCACTTGCACCCAGCCGCCGTTGAAGCCGGGTCCGACTTTGTTGATTTCGTCAAACGCGTCGTCGCCGTTCTCCTCGGTCCACAAAGCTCCGCTCATCGGATCAAACGCCATGCCAAATGAATTGCGTACTCCGTAGGCATAAACGTAGTTGATCGTGTTGAACGAACCAAACCCGAAAAATGGGTTGTCAGTTGGCGCGGATCCGTCGTCGTTGAACCTGAGAATTACGCCCGTTGTGTGGTTTTCGTCCGGCTTGGGTCCACCATATTGGTCATCTGGATTGGGGCCCTGCTTGTTGTTCTGGAGCCATCCACGGCGACCCGTGTCGCCAATGATGAGGTACAGCTTTTTGTCGTGCCCAAACCGAATCACGCCGCCGTTGTGGTTGCCGCGAACGGGCTGGCCCGTGTCGGTTTGCAAGGCGCGATTCGTCCAAAGAGTGTTTGAAAACACGAGGTTTGACCCGTTCCAGATGAAGCGGTCCAGCCGATTTCCGCGAAGCCCAATCGCCGCTGCATCCACCGTGTCGGCGCCCGTGCTGCTCTCCGACCAATAGATATATACGGACGGATTCGCTGGAAAATCGGGGTGCAATACCATGCCCAGCATGCCGCGCTCGGAAGCGGAATTTACAGCGAGGTCGAGCACCTCGGTGGGAATTCCACTCTTGATGCGCTTAACCTTTCCGGTCGCTTTCTCCGAGACAAGCAGGTCATCGGGACCGAGAAAGACGGCCGAAATCGGAGTCGTGAGTCCCGAAGCAATCGTTGTGACTTGCAACGAAGAATCATTGACCACTTGCGCTGATGCCGTCACTGCGGCGGCAAGGGCGACCAATGGTGTGAATCGGAATTTGATACTGTTGATCATTGCGCACACCTCATCGAGTTCGATTTCGCCGACGCAGAACCGCGCCCGCGAGTAGGGAAGTGAGGCCGAGCAACGTCGCGGGTTCGGGAACTGTTTGGATTCGAGAGATTCCGAAGTCTGCGTTCACGTCGCCATGAAAAGCGATGGTCAGCGAGTCTGCCTTGTCGAGACCAAGCACGTTGATGAGCATGCTGCCAGCGCCAGATCCGGCGAGTCGCACACCGGAAGCCGTTCCCAATGTTGATCCGTTTAGTCGGGTCGTGACATCCACGACGACGCGCAAGTCATTCCCCAGCCAGTCGATCAAGACACCGGTATCTGGTGAGCCGATCAGAGCGGCGCCGGTGCCACCATTTTTCAGCAGCTTTCCAGGACCCATGTTTCCCGCCTCGTCGCCTGTACGGTCGTACTGATACGTCGTGACCGATTCGACTCCGAATCCGTTGCTGAAAATCGATGCGGCGGAACCCGGAATATCCGTGTCCGCGAACTGGGAAAACGTGTTTGCCAATACCGCGAGCTCAACATCGCGCTCCCCGCCGAGCATTGAGCCAGATTGAGAATCGACCCACGTTCCAGTGCCAATCGAATTTGTGTAAGAGGTGGAAAAATCATCCACCAAGACCGCATGTGCTGTGACAACAGTGCCTGCCATTGCCAGCAAAGCAATTTTTTTCATATGAACCTCTCCCAAGTGCCTGATTGGAGGCACGCAAAATTTGTTTGTTTGGTCAACACGCCATTTTTTGTGTGTTGACGAAGATGGAAATGCGCCATTGGCAAAATGGTTCCCTGCGGTCTTGAGCAGATCGCGTTCTTCGTTCAATGTTTCATGGAACGCGCGCATTTGGGGCTCCTGACTGTTGGTTGCTCGTGGGACGCGCGCCGGCACTGAGGCTACTTCGGTCAAAATAGGCCCATGCTTGCCGAATTGGAATCCAAGTACCCATGGCTGCCCTATGTTGCGCCGATGGCGATCTTCATGATCATTACGAGCATGGAAAGCTCGGCGGGGGCCAACTATCCGCTCCTGTACATTGCCAAGGTGGTTGTCGTGGCGGTGGCGCTCATGATGTTCAAAACGCCACTTCGAGAGATCAAGTTTGAGGCCAAATGGATTGTGCCGTCGGTGGTCATCGGGCTCGTCTTATTGGGGCTTTGGGTGGGCATTGAGCAAGCGCTGGTTTATCCCCACCTCGGCGAGCGGACCGGATACAACCCCTTTGAGAAGATCAAAGACCCCGCGATGCGATCGTCATTTGTTGCTTTTCGATTTGTGGGTTTGGCGTTGCTGGTTCCGGTGATGGAAGAGATCTTTTGGCGTTCGTTTGGACTGCGCTTTGCTTCGCAGCCGGACTTTCGTTCGCTACCGATCGGGACCTTCACTTGGACGGGTTTTGGATTGGTCGCTGCCGTCTTCGCTGGGTCGCATCCCGAGTGGATTCCCGCCGCGATTTTTGCCGCCGTCACCGCGCTTTGGATTCGGCACACGAAGAGCCTATTTGCATGCATCGTTGTCCATGGCGTTACGAACCTGGGCTTGGGTATTTACGTCGTGACGCAAAACGCGTGGAAATTCTGGTGACGCTTGCGGTCCGCCGGCCCGGAGCCACGCCCAAGCCACCGCCCCGGCGGACCACCGCAATCCACTTAGCGAACCCAATCCTTATTTGCCACGCCTTCCGACAGCCCAGGGGCGGTAACCAAGCCCGAAAATCGCGCACCAACCGTTCACCCTACCATCCTCACTCCGGCGGACCCAGCGGCGCAGTGCGAGCTACGCCACGAACCGGGTATCAACCTCTCCATGCCTGAATCAACCGAACTAGCAGTACTCGAAACCAACCTGGGACGCATCGTCATCGAATTCAAACCCGATGTGGCTCCCGGTCACGTGGCGAACTTTATCAAGCTTGCCAAGAGCGGCTTTTACGATGGTGTGCGATTCCACCGCGTCATCCCCGGGTTTATGATTCAGTGCGGCGACCCGAACACCAAAAGCGGACCGCGTTCGATGCACGGCACGGGCGGCCCAGGCTACGAGATTGACGCTGAATTCAACGACATCACGCACGATCGCGGCATCGTCAGCATGGCGCGAAAATCGGACCCGAATTCAGCTGGCAGTCAGTTCTTCATCATGCACGCACACCGTCCGCAACTGGATAATCAGTACACCGTCTTCGGCGAAGTCGTGGAGGGAATCGCAGTGGTGGACGCCATTGCCGACCTGCCGCGCGATGAACGCGACAACCCGCACGACGCCAACCCCGCGATCATCGAACGCGTGTCCTTCGAAGCCCCGGTAAGCGAAGACTAGCTCTTTCGTCGGAGCCGCAGCACCGCCAGCATTCCTCCAGCGAGCACGAGCGCTGACGCTGGCTCAGGAGCGACCACGATGGCCATTTGTGAACTCATCTCAGGAGAAACCGGTAACTCCCGCCGAAAGGCAAAGGTTCCGGCATTGTGATCCCAGGTGAACAGGTAATTTTTGCCCGCGGTGGAGTCTCTCGCCGTCGCATAAAGCACCTCGCCATGCCCAAACGCGAGGCCCCGTCCAACCATCACGTTTCCGTATGGCGAAAGCAGGTCTATGCTTGCAACGTTCGTATACGAACCAAGCACCTTCGATTGTGCAACTTGTACCTTGCCAATGTCGGTGAGGTTGATTTGGGCAAAGGTGCTTCCGGTTGCGGCTGCCCCAAATGCCTGGGTTCCGGTCAACGCCAAAGGTTCTACCGTGAACGAATTAGTCGCAAAATCCATGCGGCGCAACACATTGTCAAAGCCAATGGATAAAACGGCACCATTCGAAAGCGTCACAAATGAATAAGCAATTGCGACATTAAAACTATTGAGCAAGGTCCCGGTGGAACTGAACCTTTTGATCGCAGCCGTTCCATTGGTGCCGCAGACAATCGAGCCGTCCGCCAATTGGGTTAACGCGTAGGCCGTGGAGCCAGTTGCAAAGCTATTCACAAATAGCCCGGTACTGTAGTTGAACCTGAGAATTCGGCCCGTGGCAAAATCTGAGACCAAAATATTGCCGGTATTTCCTTCGAGAATCACGTTGCCAGCGTACTGGAGATAACTTTCGCCGATCCTACCGAGGTCCGCGCCGGTGACCGGGTCAATGCGCTGAACATAGCCAGCACTACCCGCTCCGTACATCAACAACTCATAGGAAGCAAGCGAAGCGCATGGCGCAACCGCCATTACGGCAAGCACAAATTTTTTCATCTTAAATTCCTCTCCGATGGCGACAATGCGCCTAGGTGCATTCTACACGCACTCTTGGCCCAGAGCAAGGCAATTGTGCAATTTTGAGAGTTTGCCGGGTTGCGCAGCCCGCAATTGCACTGGACCAATAGGGCTATTTTGAATCAGATGCCCCGATTTATCGATTCTGGTTGTATTATTGAAGCATGGGACAGATGAGGACTTTTTGTGTTGGTTTCTTGGCTTTGATCGGTTTGACGGCGTCGGCGTCTTATGACTTGCTACTCGTGACCGATTCTGTAAACAATCAAATTCGGCGTTATGATGGCTCCACTGGCGCTTCGCTCGGTTCAATTGGCGTTGGGCGCATGAATTCGCCCACAGGCATCGCCATTGACAAAAACAGTGGACTTGTCTACGTTTCGCACTTCAATACAAATTCGATAAGCGTGTGGAATTACAGCACGGGCGTTTTCGTGAACGAGTTTTCGGTGGCGGGTCTCGTGCGCGGCATTTGCGTGAGCAATGCAGGGACCATCTTCGCCGCGTGTGGATCGAGTATTCAAATTTATTCGACCTCTGGGCAATCGCTGGGGTCATTCGGATCTGCGACAATGTTCACAGAGGTTCAGCAGCAGCCGAATGGCACCATTTTTGCCACCGTTCGCGACTCATCCGGTGTATTTCGAATGAGCAACTACACCGCAAGCTTTGCGCTCGCGGGGACTTCTGCCGCCAATACCTATGCCACGTGGTTTCCATTTCAGTCCGTGGTCGTTGGGAACTCACTTTTAGTTGCTGCTGGCGATACCATAGGTCCACTTGGTCAACTCTCGATATACTCGACTGCATCTACCCCCGTGTTACAATCGAACAAGGTCACAAGCGAATATGCGCGAATCGAAGGAATAGCCAACGGACACGGCAACATGTTCTACATAACCGGCGCCTTGACATCGGACACGACCAAGTCTGCGATCAGTCCCGCGCGCTATCTGAATGGAACCTTGACGGTATTCCCATCTTTCGGCGCGTTCTCCGGTACCAGCGTTTCCATGGCATCCGTCATCGCTCCTGAACCGGGACCGTTCATCGTGCTGGGCTTGGGCGTTTGCGCGCTTCTCAAGCGCCGCGCCAGCGCTCGGTAGTAAAGCAACTAAGTATCCACGCTTCAACTGCTGGTGGATGGGTGCATCCACCAGCATGGGGCTGCAATCGCGATCAGTCGCTGCAGCGAACGTAGTTGATCGTCGTGTCGCCCAGCACGCTCACTTTTCCCGTGTCAAGGTCAAAAACGCCGCCCTTGATAGAAATTTTGTTCGTCACGAGCAAGTTGCGCAATATCGGCGATCGCTGGTTGATTTGAGTAATCGTGCGCCGGACGTTCGTTTCGATAGCCGCATCCAGCAGGTTCGCCGGGCGTCGTGAATTCGCCTCTTCGACCGCAGGCATAATGCGCGCGATCAAACTCGGAACGTTGCCCTCGTCTTCTCGGTGCTCGTCGTGGGTGATCGCATAAGTCGCTGAGCCGAACGCGTCCACTGCCGCCTTCACCGCGCCGCATCGCTCGTGACCGAGTACAAAAATCAGCTTCGAACCCAGGTGCTCGGCCGCGTATTCCATGCTCGCCAGCTCGTTGACGTCGACGATGTTGCCCGCCACGCGAACCACAAAGAGGTCGCCGGGGCCCTGGTCAAACAGGATTTCGGGCGAAAGGCGCGAATCGGCGCAGGTGAGAATGATCGCTGGCGGGTTTTGTCCCTTGGCGAGCTGCTCGCGCCGCGCCTTATTGATGCCGGGATGCTTGGGCTTGAAGTCGGCAAAGCGTTGATTTCCAGTTAACAACGACTGGAAGATGGCGTCCGGCGAGACGGAAGGTGTGGGCTCGTGTCCGCCAAAAGCGCAAGTGATCGCGATAATGCTGCAAATGTTCATGTGGATTACCCCTGTCAATATTGACAGGGGTAATTATTGGTAATCCGCCGCTCTTGCTTCAGGGATAAAAGGAAACATGAAAACCTATTGCCCATAGACCCCCACGAAATGCTGACAACTCGACGAAAGTCCTTGTCGTTACAACGGTTTTCGTGTACGATGCAGTACAGTTTTGGTGATTGGGATGAAGTCTAGATATTTGCTCCTCGCATTGTCGATCGGGATGGGCGGAAGCGTAGCCGCGTTTCAGGACAATTTTTTTGCGCCGCCGAACGTCGATTTGCCAGAAAACACTGCGCCGCAAGACTCAAATGGTGACGGCCATCACGGGATGGTATACGGCCCAATATTCGTGAGCACTTCGGGCAGCGACGCCAATCCCGGTACGATTTTGCAGCCCATGCGCACCTTGCAGGCCGCAACCATCGCCGCCAGCATCTTGGGTCGGGACGTCTACGCGAGCGGCGCAACCTTCTTCGAGGGCGTCATGTTTCTCCCAAACGTTCGAATCTTCGGCGGGATGAGCACAGGATTTGCCTTCGGTGACCTCATGACGGTCATCATTTCGCCCTATACCGTCGGTGCGGCACTCTCTGAAGGTTCGAGCAATTGGTTGATGCAAAGGCTCAGCATTTCGTCTGAAAATGCCACGGTCTCCGGCCAATCGAGCATCGGTTTTGAAGCCTTTTCGCTTTCAGGAGATTGTGATGCGATTAACTGCACGATCATGGCGGGCAATGGATCAAACGGTTCGAACGGCGCCGACGGAGTTCAGGCATCTCAAGCCACTGGGGGCGCAGATGGCGCTTCTGGCGTCAGCGGTGGCGCGGCTGGTGAGGCAGGCCTTGTGAACTACGGGGCCAGCGGAGGCAAGGGAGGATCGGGTGGTCAGTCCTCAACGGTTGACGGCACACCCGGACTGGTCGGCGAAGGCGCAAACCCAGGTCCCGGTGGGCCGGGTGGCAATTCTGGCTTAAACATCTTTACGGTTTCTGACGGGCACGATGGCACAAAAGGCGGTGACGGAGCCAACGGTACGAATGGCCTGCCTGCGGCTGGTTTGTTCGGTGCCAGTACCAACGCAACTACTGGCGAAATAGGGAGCGGTGGTGGTGGCGGCGGTGGCGGCGGAGCTTTCGGCACCAGCAAAGGTGGAGGCGGCGGCGGCGGTGGTGCTGGCGGCCGAACCAGCAAACCAGCGAGCAACGGCGTGCGCGGAGGACATTCAGTCGCAGCCTATTTTCGCGGCGGCGGAGTTTCGCCGATAAAGCTCATGCTGTTCACTTCGTGTGCGCTAATTTCTAAAAACGGTGGGCGCGGCGGCGACGGCGGCGATGGCGTCCTCGGCGGTTTGGGCGGACTGGGTGGTGCAGGCGGCTTGGGACATCTGAACGGAAAGGATGGCGGAAAAGGTGGAGACGGCGGCAAGGCTGGTGCCACTGGATCAGGTGCCGCTGGGCCGGGCGGAACAACCGCTGGGTTCATTCGAGGCGGATTCCATGGATTGCTGTTAAACAACACGACCATCACTTTTGGTAACCCTGGATCAAAGGGCGCACCGGGGACTGGCCCTCTGGGGTCCGCGCCAGCAGCATCGGACGGTGCACAAGCTTTGGGCCTGATAGTGGCGAACGCCACTGGTTCCGAATCCTTTGTGACAAACATGCCAAAAATGCTGGGCGTTCATGGCCGAGCAATTGGCAATGCGTCGAACCCGAAAGGATTGAAGATTGACTTGGTGGCCGCGACGTATCCGCCGGGCGAACCTTGGACCATTACCGCTGTTAGCACGCCAGGCCATGGAACCGCGAGCTTTGCGGGCAAGCAGGTTTTGTACACGCCGACCGCTGGCTTTGAAGGACTCGAGGTGCTCGACGTCACCGCTAAGCACGACACATCGACGGCTACGGTGACGGGCAAGCTATTGATTTCGATGCGCAGCGAACTGAGCTTGGATATTGCTTTTCAAGGGTTGTCGGCCCTTTCGAGGCCTCAAAATGTGGCCGTGCAATTTCTCGACGCGGTGGGGAACGTGTGCGAGGTTCAAACGTTTCAGCGCAATGCGAGCGGGTTTTATGTGGGCTTGAAACCTGACTCTGGGGTGGCAAAAATGGCGCGCATCAAATTCGGGACGTTTTTGTCCCAATTGCGGCTGTTTTCGGGCCAATCGAGCCTCAGCTACGCGTTGCTCAATGGCGATTGTGACGGTAACGATTTTGTCAATACGGACGACTACTTGATCCTGAACGCGGCGTTCGATTCGAGCGAAGAGGACGCGAATTACGATGTTCGCGCTGACCTCGACTTGTCTGGATTTGTGGGCACTGACGACTATTTGTTGCTCAACGCCAACTTTGACTTGTCCGGCCCGGCAGGCTAGAGGGATGCGGTTGGCGCCGGTGCTCCATGGCAGAAAGTGGGTTGCACAGAAAGACCGCGGCGCACGACCGCCTGTTGCAGGCTATGTTAATCGGCTGATGGCTCATCTGAGCCGAGCGGGCAACGCTTTTCGCGTCTTTACTTGCGTACAATACGGCGCTTTTTGGCCCCCGACTAATCTCCACTCATGTCGAAGTTTTCGTTGAGGATCAGGTAGTCGTCGGTGCCGACGTAGCCGTCGCCGTTCAGATCCGCGCGGGGATCAAACCCCGCACCACCAACCGATGTATCAAAGGCCCTGTTTAGGATCAAATAGTCATCTGTTCCAACATAGTTGTTCCCGTCGCAGTCGCCGTTAGGCAAAATCGCATTCACCAGCGTCGCGGTGGAGAAGGTCACCGGTACCGAAGCGGCGAGCCAATGTTCGCATTTCACCCTCAGATGCCAGGTTCCGGCACCGACCGGTGAAGCCAGATGGCGATAAAATCGCCCGCCAGCGGCCAGAGGTGAGGTCCAAGATTCAAACAGTGTTCCATCAGCGCGGTAAAGCCAAAAAGTTGCCACTCGTCCAGCCGTGGAACCAAGCAGCGACTGCAAATTCACGACTCCCGCAATGAGGTCGGTCGGCGTGAGCAAGACGGCGTGAGTCCAGCCGGAAATGTGGTGGGCTTCGGCAGCGATTTGGCCGCGCTCGTTGATGTCGCGGGCGTACCAAATCTCCCAAACCGAACTCGGACCATCAAGCATGTAATTGAGGTCGTAGTTGACCCCACCAGTGCGAATAAATCCATGGTCGGCACCCCCAAAAACTCCCGCATAGCCAACGATTTCGCCCGAATCATTGATGGAAAGTGCGTAGCTGGCCCGATTGCCGACCGCGCCTAGGTCAGAAATTGTTCCGCCGGAATAAAGGTAGGCGTGGCGATATGAACCAGTCGCCAGGTCCGATTCTCCCACCACCTGGCCAAGCGAGTTCACGGCGCGACCGTAACTATTCTTGCCGCCCAATGTGCCAAGGTCGTTTAGCCCCGATCCCGGCGACCGAAAAGCGTGGGTTGCGCCGCTAACCGCTGAGCTACCGGCGATGAATCCGCCATTCGAGATTCCCGAGGCAACGGTGGAACCGAACCCCAAGTTTCCCAAATCGGTCATCGTTCCCGCATCAAATATGAAGGCGCGATAGGTTCCTGCGTATCCCACAATTTGCCCGGAATCGTTAATGCTACTGGCAACGCTGGTCAATTCACCCATGGTCCCGAGTTCGGAAAGAGAACCACCGTCATATAAGAATGCGCGGGTCTGGTTGAGCGCGTTTCCCGCGCCGCCAACAACTTGCGACGAGTTATTGATGCAGTAGGCTGTGCTATTTGCGCCTCCGAACGTTCCGAGATCGATCATTGGACCGGTCGAAAAGAGAAAAGCGTGGTTGCCGGAGCTCGATTGGGCGGTTCCGACAACATAACCCAGGTCATTGACGGAATAAGCACTGCTGTAAGTCCCGCCGAGGGTGCCCAAATCTTTGACGTTGTATTGAAGGGCCGAACCTGGCGTTGTGGCAACGACCACGGCGGCCGCGAAAAAAGTGCGTGTGAGCGCGTACACGATAAGCCTCCTTATTGTGGGTCAGCGCACAACTCTAATTGCTTTCAGTTTACTAGGATCTGAGCCGGATGGTCCTGTTGGGGATACGGGGATTGCGCAGAAATCTCTACCCCTAACCTTTTCGAAGGCATGGCTTCGGGCTACTGACGAGGCTTGTTGGAGATGCAAGCGATAGATTAGTGCAATAACGCCTTAAAATCTTGCACATATCTAAAGCAATGCTGCTGGTCATGCTTGTCACACGCAAAGAATACAGACGGGATCGGCCGAGGTTGTGTCGCGCCGATTTTGCAAAAAGTACGGGGACCCCCTTGACAAGCGATTGGTCAAAATGCTTCAATATCGTTTGTCCCCGATTGGGGGCAAGCACCTTGAAAGCTGAAGAGAAGGAAACAAGTACAGCGTGCTTTTGAATGGTACCAACGCTTAATTTAAGCAAAGGTACCCGTAAAGCGAAGCGAAGTCTTCCGGGAGCAATCCTGATAGGCTCGCTTCAAACATTTGAGAAATTACCATGAAAACTAACCTAAGCTTCGTGCTTAGGATGGTAAACACTTTCTTCGGAGAGTTTGATCATGGCTCAGGACGAACGCTGGCGGCGTGCCTAAAA
>CAYRAX010000025.1:0-21342 GCA_964422285.1 uncultured Chthonomonas sp. | reverse complement strand
ACGACGTCGAAATTGGGCCGACGTCGTGGGCTGATAGGACTAGTCGGCTCCAACCAAATCAAAGTTGTCGCTAAGGATCAAATAGTCGTCGGTCGTGATGACGGTGTTGTGATCCAAATCGCCAAGTGTGCCTTCTGGCACAATCTCGTCAAAGTGATCGCTCAAAATGAGGTAGTCATCCGTGTTGACGATGTTGTTACCGTCCACTGATCCGTTGATTAGCGTCGCATCCGCGGTCGCCTCTCCTCCTATCGGAATAGCCACCGAAGGAGTCACGGACCTTAACCAGTGGGATCCCTTAAACGCTATGTCGTAGGTGCCCGCTGGCAAGCTGGTCCCGTATACGTACGAATTCGTTTGATAAACGTATGCCGTACCAGTTTCAATAGCGGTCGTGGAACCTACATTCCGGATTTCAACGGTAACCGGAATAGGATATGTCGCGTCGGGCGAAAGTGGTCCCAAATCAATCGTGCCTTTTAGGAATACGGGAACCTGGTTGATCCCGATTGCGATGGAGCCGGTTTCGATGCCGCCGGGCGCCATTTCCAGGAAGTACCCATATGCCGAAGCCCAATTTCCAACGCCTGAACCAACCACATTGTTCGCTAGCGTATCGGCAGTCAGTCCATTTTGCATTTTGAGCCGGCAATCCGGCGCGGAGCCGGTCGTTTGCTTGCTGACTTCAAATTCGTCAACAGGCCGTGATGAGGCTAAATAGATTGTTGGTGCGCCGCCACCAGAAAGGAATGTCGTCAGACCACCTTCGTAACTAACCGTGTCGAGGTTGTTGCTGCCGAATGCGACCAAGCGAGAGCAGAGGTCGCCCAAGAAGTACCAGTTAAGGCTCCTTGGAATTTCGGTAATGTTTTGAACAGACCAATCAAGGAACCAAACGGCGGACGTTGTGGAAGATGGTCGCAGGCGATAGTCAATTCTTGTCTTAAAAATTGGACTTCCCAGTTCGAAATTGTTCCACGCGGTTACCCAATCATCGCGAAGAAAGTTAGTGCCTTCTCCGGTGAGCGCGCAGTTCGAGTCGGTGAGCGCGCTTCTCTCGGCATTGCTACCCGATGGATTTTTCCAATAGAATCCGCAAGATTCGATCGGGTTTTTGTTGCCACTTCCCGTGTTTCCCGGGTTCAAGTAGCCGCCCATGTTGCTGGTGAAGAAGCTTGCACTGTTCCAGTTTCCCGACCCAGCGGGTTGATTGGTAGAAACGCAAAACGCGTCGCCAAATGAGACAGAAGTGAATGCCGCCAGCGCGGCTAAGGATAAAAGTTTTTTCATCAAAATTACACCTTTTAGGGTTAACCATGTGCCCGTTGAATCTGCAAGCATAGGTCTCGATGAGCGGAAAAACTTCTCCTCAAAACTGAATTGATGCAGAATTTTTTGACGGAGCCAAAGAATCGCAAATTCGCCTGGCGCAAATTTGAAACTGCACCAGGCGATTGAGGCTTAGCGTCGTGATCGTCGAAGAGCCAGACCGACGACCGCGGTACCCATCAACACCAAGCTGCTTGGCTCGGGAACCGTGCTGTAGCTGAATCGATCGTATCGGGCAGTGCCGCTCGAAGTTCCCGATACGGGTCGCGAAAGCATCCCCACAGAAGTGAATGGAGATGTTGTTCCTGTGACAGTCCAAGTCTTGGTGTAGGTTGTGCCATCGAAGTTGATTGTTGCTTTGCCCGCACCTGCGCCGACCACTGAGTTGTCCAATGTCATCGACATAAAGTGAGCAACATTTTCCATGCTGGAACCGGTGAAGGTCGCCAACGTTGTCGTTGAAAAGCCAGCGCCTTCTGTAAATTCAAGCTTGTAGGCATTGGTGCCGGTTTTCGCCAAGTAGAGGCGGTAACCGCTGGCCACGACGAGCCCAAATCCGCGTTGGCCCGTGCCACCATACAGCGTTGGCGCCATCAACGTCGCGACGTGGAGTTTCTTGATACCGCTGACCGCTCGCACGGCGGTGTATTCTGACCCGTTTGCTGACGGATTGGATACTTCTGCCGACTGGAGACCAGCCAAGATAAGCCCCGTGTTTCGAACGCTGTTGCCGAAACCAGGTGTGCCCGTAACCGTGCCGCTGAATCCGTTGGGTGCCCACGGATTGATCGCACCGTTTGTGCCCCAACCCGAACCATCCGTTGCCTCAAAACCGGTGTTATAGTTGCCGTTTTGAGCCGAAGCGCTGATCGCCATTCCGACGATGAGCACCATACTCATTACCTTTTTCATTTTTTCCCCTTGGTTTTCGCAGGATCAAATGCTCACCTAGAAAAGCACGCAAGAGTAGCTTGCGCGCGGGAACTGATCGTGCACCTATTTATTGCTGTGTTTGTCAGGATTTGTGACGACATATTTTTCGGAATGGCAATTTTCACTCGCGAGTGAAAATTCGCGAAGCAACAAGGTAAAATGGAGGAGTGGGAATGGATCCTATCCGAATTGTTGGTGAGGAATTAGCGCCAATTTTGCGCAAGGTTGAATCCGGAGAGCGTCTGAGTTTTGAAGATGGCCTACAACTCTATCGCACGCCGAACCTGTCGGGCGTTGGATACCTTGCGAACATAGTGCGAGAGCGAAAGCACGGAGCGAAGACCTACTACGTTCGTAACCAGCACATCAACTACACGAACATCTGCAACAAGTTCTGCAAGTTCTGCTCGTTTTATGCCAAAAAAGGCGGCCCTGCGCCCTACGAATACGACATGGACGAAGTGCGCCGCCGAATCGAGTGGCACCGCGACATTCCCATCACCGAAATTCACATGGTGGGCGGAATCAACCCGCGGCTGAAATACGACTACTACTTAGACCTCGTCCGCACCGTGAAGGAGTCGCGACCGGGCGTGCACGTCAAAGCGTTCACCGCCGTCGAGATCGTGCAGATCGCCCAAATTGGTGGCGTCAGCATCGAACAAGCGTTAAAGGACTTGATGGATTCCGGCCTGGATTCGCTTCCCGGAGGCGGTATCGAGATCCTTTCTGAACGCGTGCACAAGGAACTCTTTGGAAAAAAACTGAACGGCGAAGAGTGGAAAGAGGTCGCGCGGGCGGCGGCAAAGTTGGGCCTCAAGCAATACGCGACGATGCTTTACGGGCACATCGAAACCCACGAAGAGCTGGTGGATCACTTGATCCAATTGCGCGAGCTGCAGGATGAAACTGGCCACTTCCTGACGATGACGCCGCTCTGTTTCCACCCCGAAGGCACCGAGCTACAACACCTCAAACTCCCAACCGCCGACACCGATTTGCGGAACATCGCGCTGTGCCGGTTGATGCTGGACAACTTTGATCACATCAAGAGTTTTTGGATCATGAATACCGTGCCGGTCACCCAGGCGGCACTTTGGTATGGCGCGGATGATGCCGATGGCTTGGTACACGAATACGAGATTACGTACGGCGAAGGCGAATTCGGCAACAAGAGCCAGTCGCTAACCTATCAAAACATGGTTCGAATGATCACCGAAGCCGGGCGAATTCCGGTAGAGCGCGATTCGCTCTATCACGAAATCGTTCGACCAGAAGAACCCGTGGACAAAAAGCCGCTGCAACCGCTGGCCGTAGCGCGTTAATCCGTGGGTCAAACGACCCATCGCACCGAGCCCTATAGAAGTACAATGACCGCCGTCATGTTTTGCATCACTAATTCTCCAAATAAGCAAAGCTGGCGCGGTGCCGCTCGCCCCGCGTAAGCGTGGGCTGTCTTCTTCCATGCGAGCCCGCTTAGGCAAACCCTAAGCCCGACCCAGGGGCCACCTCGTGCCTCTTCGCCAACAACTTAGGACAAACTTCATGAGCTATCGACTGATGGAGTTGATCGAGTCGGCTTTGAGAATTCCAACGACTGGATCACTCTACGCTTTTTCACGTCATCTGCGTGCCCTTTACCAGGGTCACGCTATTGTTGAAACAAATGATTGCGACTTCGATTTGAGGCGGTTTGCAAAAAACGGCAAGTGCGCGTGCATCGTGCTGCCAACTCCAGAGCCTTGGACCGACCTCGAATGGTATGGCGATCCCGCCGAAGTGCAGACGGAGTGCCGCGTGGCATTGATCGATGTGCTTTGGCACGGCGAGCGACTAAAGGTCGTTTGCTTGCCACAAGGTGAATTCTCGATTAGGTCGTACATCATTGCGGACTCGTACGCGGTCGCCGAAGGATTCTTCAGCGCGGTTTGCGAGTACGCGACCAAGCATCCAGAGCGCGTGTTGGTGTATTCGCGGAGTCGATTCCACCACGACCCGGGCTTGGAGCGAGCGATCGCCGCCGCATCGTTGGACGACATGATCTTGCCCGATGATCTGCGTAAGAGCATCGTTTCGGCGACGGCCGGGTTCTTTGCCAGCGAAGCCAAGTACGCCAGTTTGGGCGTGGCTTGGAAGCGCGGCGTGCTGCTGTATGGGCCTCCAGGAAACGGGAAGACGCACCTGCTGAAGGCGCTCATTCGCGAGATAGAAAAGCCGTGCTTATACGTGCGATCGGCTCGGTCAAGCGACGAACATGAGGCCGAATCTTTGCAGCGGTTGTTCGGCCGTGCACGGCAAATGACTCCGTGCGTGATGGTGATGGAGGACCTCGACAGTTTGGTGCCGCAGCCAAAGATATCGTCTTTGCTCAACGAACTCGATGGATTTGCAACGAACCACGGACTACTGGTTTTGGCCACGACCAACTACCCGGAGAAGCTAGATCCGGCGCTCGTGAATCGGCCGTCGCGATTCGATCGCAAGTTCGAGTTGCAACTGCCTTCGGAGGATTTGCGACGCGAGTTTTTGCGCAAGTTTGTGGACAAGTGGCCAAAATCGCGCCGCCCGAACTCTAAGCAGATCGCCAAGTTGGCGCGCAAATCGGAGGGATTCGCGTTCGTGCACCTGAAGGAAATGTGCGTGGACGCGCTGGTCATCAGTGCCGACGACCACGATGGCGATCCGTTCATCACTGCGCTCAAGGGCGTGAAAAGCGAGATGTCGCGTCGCCAAGCGGCGTCGTAACGGGGCCCAAGGACTCGCCCTTATCTGCCGGACTTCCCACCCCCGCCGGGGGCAGGTAGTCCGGCAGCGTTATGCCCCCCGACAGAACCTGATCCCCAGAACGCGAGCCACGGCCAAAATGCCATAATTTCCATTCCCCATGAGTGAAAGCAACGCCACCGGAATGTTCATCAACGAGACCCACACCGACGCCGCCATTTGGCAATTTCGGGTTTCAAAGATGCTCCTCGAAGGCAAAACCAAGTACCAAACCTACCAAATTTGCGAAATTCCGAGGTTCGGCAAAAGCCTGTTTTTGGACTACAACATCCAAACCAGCTTGATGGACGAGCACGTTTTTCACGAGTGCATGAGCCAGCCCGCCATGACGTTGCATCCCAACCCCAAAAGGGTCGTGGTCTGCGGCGGTGGGGAAGGGGCAACCCTGCGAGAAGCGCTGAAGCACAACACGGTCACCGAGGCGGTGATGGTGGATATCGACGAAGAACTGGTCGATATGGTCAAAGTTCACATGCCCGAATGGCACCAGGGCGCATTCAACGACCCGCGAACCACTTTGCTCCACACTGATGCGCGACAATGGCTTGTGGACCACAAGGGCGCAAACTACGACGTTGTGATCAGCGACTTGCCCAACCCGCACGAAGAAGGCCCTGGCCAGATGCTGTTCACGAAGGAGTATTTCCAGATTTGCGCGGATGCGATGGGGGATGATGGCGTTTTGGCGTTGCAGGCCGGGTCGGCAAACCAAAACTATCCCGAATGCATGCTGAGCTGCATCAAGACGCTGCAAGATATGGACTGCTGGGCGAGCATAGACGGCTATTACGGCATCGTCACCACGTTCTTCCAACCCTGGGGATTCGTCCTCGCGAGCAAAAAGCACGACCCAAAAGCGCTCACGGCAGCCGAAATCGCTGCTCGATTCGCGGCGCGCGGCGTCAAAAACCGCTACTACACGCCAGAATTCCACTCATCGGTTTTCAACCTGCCGCCCTACCTGATGGAGCAATGGGATAAGGCGCGTGTGCTCACCGACAAAGACCCGTTCGTCTGGACCGCGTAAACTCTTTGCACATGGTGCAAAACGTAAACCGCTTTAACCGCACCCGGCAGGATCACCGCCAAGAGATCGCCGAAGATTATTGTGAGATGATCTACCAATGGGTGGAGGCGGGCAAGGTGCCGCGCGCGGTTGACCTTGCCGAAACGATGGGTGTTTCGCAGGTTTCAGCCTCGAAAACGCTTAAGCGGTTGAGGGATGCCGGTTTGGTTACGTTCGAGCCCTACCGTTGCGTGGCACTTACCGAAAGTGGCGTTCAGCTCGCCCGAGCCTCCATGAGGCGTCACCAATTGGTCGTTGGATTACTCCTTCGTTTGGGAGTTGCACCCGATGTCGCCGAAACCGACGCTGAGGGAATCGAACACCACGTAAGCGACGCGACGCTCTCGGCAATCGAGCGATTCCTCGACTAGCTGGCGTCGGTTCCCCTCAAGATCACGGTATCATCGGTCATATTAGGCTTAGGAGTTCATGCGATCGCGGGCGAAGATGCGGCGACGTCCTCCGACATCACACGACCGACTTATGCTTATCGATCAAGCCCCGGGCTACTCCAACAAAACGAACCCCTACAACGCGCTGCTGTGCGATTCGCTCGTAAATGCGGGCCACGAAGTCCGCGAATACACCCTGAAATCGACCATGCGCGGTGCCGCCGCCCAAATTTTGCACGTCCACTGGCCAGAAGAGCCGCTATCGCGCAAACCCATCCACCAGTGCCAGCTTCGATTCGTCAAGCTATTCCTCACCGTTGCGGTCGCCAAGGCTAAGGGCGCAAAGATCTTTTGGACCGCGCACAACCTTTTCACGCACGAGCACCTTTATCCATCGGTCGAGGCGCGATTCTACAAGAAGTGGATAAAAACCATCGACGGCGTGATCTGCATGTCAGAGATTTCGCGTCAGCAGCTGGTCGAGCGTTATCCCGGCATCGCAAAAGTACCAACCTTTATCATTCCGCATGGCGATTACAAGCCCCGGCTGAACCTCAATCAGACTAAGGAGCAAGCTCGCCAGGAACTCAACTTGCCCCAAGATGCGCGAATCGTCGGAATGCTCGGGGCGATTCGGCCCTACAAAAACACGCCCAAGCTCGTCGCGAACTTCTTGAAGGTTGCGCAGCCGAACGACTACTTGCTGATCGGCGGTCGATGCCCAGACGCGGCGCATCAGGCGGAAATCGACAGCCTGATCGCCGGGTCGCCTCAGGTTCGAACGGACTACCGCCTGCTGCCAGATGACCTCATGGAAACTTACAGCGTGGCTTGCGATTTGCTGGCTGTGCCGTACAAAGAAATTCTGAACAGCGGCACTATTCTTTACGGCTTAAGCCTTGATCGCCACGTGCTCGCGCCGGTTCTCGGTTCGCTCCCAGAAGTGCTCAGCGACGTCGGTCCAGACTGGGTTCGATTGTACGAAGGCGAATTCACGCCTGAGGTCTTGGCCTCCGCTCTGGAATGGGCGACCGTGAAGACGCCCGCAAATTCGCCTGATCTTAGCCGCTATTCCTGGGACAAAATCGGGCAACAGCACATAGAAGCCTACCAAAAAGTACGATCTATGTTGTAAGATACGCGGGAGGGATCCAACGCTCATCATGCCCTATCGCACCGTCAAAATTTCCCTGCTGCACCATTTCTTGCCGCCATACCGCGTGCCGGTGTTCGACAAGATCGGTGAATCCAGCGAATTGAGCGTATTTTTGAGCGGAACAGAGGACAATCGCCGGACCTGGGACAACGTTCTCCACGGCGACGAGCACTTTAAGGTCAAAACTTCTTGGGGATTCCGACTAATTAAGGCCAAAAAGCGCAATGGCAGCGTCATCGACCGGGCATACGTTTTCATCAATCCTGGGTTCTTCTGGGACCTTGTTCGGTCCAGCCCGGACGTCGTCATCACTTACGAAATGGGTTTTCGAACCCTTATGGCGCTCCTGTATGGCTCCTTGTTCCGACGCCCTGTTTGGGTCTGGTGGGGCGGCACCATTCATTCGGTCAAAGCGCACAACTTTGTTCGCCACATGATTCGCAAGATCTTTGTGCATTGGACGCGCAATTGGATAAGCTACGGCGAAACTTCTACCGAATACTTAATGTCTATCGGCGTGCGCCGTGATCAAATTTTGCAGACTCAATGTTGCGTGGACAATCGGCTGTTTTCCCCTGATACTCCGCCTTTGTTTTCCGATTTGAAAAAACCCGTGCTTTTGCACTCGGGCCAAATTATCAAGCGGAAAGGATGCGATCTATTCTTTAAGGCAGCGAAAAAGGCGCAAGACACAGGACGCGACTTCACGATTCTAATGGTTGGTGGTGGCGAGGAAAAAGAATCGCTGCAAAAACTGGAACAAGATTTGGGTCTGAAGAACGTCGTATGGGCGCGCGAATGCAGGCCCGAAGAAATGCCCGGCGTATACACTAGCGCGGACGCAGTAATCTTCCCAACAATCGAAGATGTTTGGGGCCTAGTGGCTAATGAAGCGATCCTCAGTGGCGTGCCTGTGCTGTGCTCCAAATACGCTGGTTGCTACAAAGAGATCATTCCTGAAGACAACGTTTTTGACCCATACGATATCGATACTTTTGCCCAAAAGCTATGCGATACTATCGACGGAAAGTTGGAAAAGTCGGACCCTGACAAAGTCTTATCTGCCCAGCAAGTCGGTCAAATGATGATTGACGACATCGCGACCAAATGTCGTTTCAAATTTGTCGATGGGAAGCTTGTAAAACCGAGAAAGTCGCGAAATGATTCGACGCTGGGGGCCGCTTCGAGCCTCATGTTTGCGATCAAAAAGCAAGCGTTCATTGCCGTGGTTATCAAGATGGCCTTTGAGGTCCTTCAGGCGCTCAAGCATCGCGGATACTAGACTGTTTCGTGTAGAATTACCTGCGTACCGTCCTGCGTGGCGGTCAGGAGGAATCATGCGCAAACTTTCGTTAATTCTTGTCGCTGCTATCGGCATGCTTGGAGCAGCCAATTCGCAAGACCAAGCGGACATGTCCGCAATGTTCAAAGTGCCCGACGAAGTAAAAAAGATGGACTTCATGGTCGGCGTCTGGGAGGGCGAAGAGAAGCTCTATTTTGGTCCGTCGCCAATGACCGCAAAGGTCAAAATCACCATATCTAAGGTCATGAATGGCCGGTGGGTGGAGGAACTACACGAGTACCTATCCCCAGCCATGATGAAGATCATGGTAGGCAAAATGCTCACAACCTACGACGCGGACAAGAAGGTCTGGAACACCTATTGGTTCGATTCGGGCTCGGCATCGGCAATCGCGATGAAGGGCAAGGAAGAGGGCAACGCGCACATCGCAATCAGCGAGGCATTCGAGATGCCAGGATTTCCCGGCAAAATGATCTCCCGAGCTACTTGGACGAAGAAGTCGGAGACCGAAGCCACGTTCAAGTTCGAAACCGCCGGTGCGGACGAAGAATCCAAAAAGCAAGCGGCCGCGATGGGCGCAAAAGGCGAATGGACAACCGTCATCGAAGGCACTTACAAGAAGAAAAAGTAAGCCTGGTGCACAGGATCCGCGCCGTTGGCTAAACTTTGGGTGCAATGGCGCGGATCAACATCAATAACGACTATTTGAACCAAGTTCTCGCGGACTTAATTCAAACTCCCAGCCCAACCGGTGACACCGAATGGGTGATCAGTTTGGTTGAGGCTGAGTTGGATGCAATGGGAGTTACCGCCGTGCGAACCCACAAAGGGTCGCTGGTTGCCAAGCTGGATGGCCTGCAAGAGGACCGGCCGCGCGCGATGTCGGCGCACGTCGATACGCTCGGGGCAATGGTTTCGCAGATCAAGTCCAACGGACGATTGAAGTTGACCGCCTTGAACGGACTTGAATGGAATTCCGTAGAAAGCGAGGGTCTTTGGGTTCAAACCCGCCAAGGCCGCCAGGTTCGCGGCTCGCTCGTCCTCACCAACGGCGCACTCCACGTTAATCGCGAAGTAGTTTCGGCAAAGCGCGACCAGGAATCGCTCGAAGTCCGGCTCGATGAACGCACATCTAGCGCCGAAGAAACGCGCGTCCTCGGAATCGAAGTGGGCAATTTTGTTTACTTTGACCCTCGTTTCGAGCGGTCAGAATCTGGCTTTATTCGTTCGCGATTTTTGGATGACAAGGCTTGCGTGGCGTGCATGTTGGCCGCATTGAAGGCGCTGCGCGATGCCGGAGTCACGCCTGCCCAGCGCACCCACGCTCTCTTCAGCGTCCATGAAGAGGTGGGTCACGGCGGATTTGACGGATTGCCGACAGATTTGGCGGAATATTTGGTGCTGGATATGGCCTGCATCGGCGATGGCCTGCAGGGCGACGAATACCATTGCTCGATTTGCGTCAAGGATGCGGGCGGTCCATATTCGCGCCGCCTGACGGAGAAAATCCGCACCATCGCCGACCAAGCGGGCATCGACCTCAAGCCCGATATTTATCCGTTTTATAGTTCAGACGGCACCGCTTATTGGCGCTCTGGCGGCTCCGCGGAAGTCGCGCTCATCGGCCCCGGTGTCGACACAAGCCACTGCTACGAGCGAACCCATAGCGACGCGCTGATTGACACCGCTACTGTCGTCGCCGAGTACCTTCTCGAAGACTAACATCCCGCATTTCCCCACCTCCAAGCCCCGGTTCGAGAAGGGGCCAGGGGATGAGGCAAATGCAAAATTGTAATCGAAGCAAATTGGTCCCCTTCTCCAAGCCCTGGTTGGAGAAGGGGGTTTAGGGGATGAGGCAATTGCAAAATTGTAATCGAAACAGAAGTTAAGTGAAATTGCAAGTTGATTGCGCGTCAATGTAGAAAGTTCGCGCACGAATTACGATCGTGCAGAAAATACAAATTCCGAATGACCTCACCCCGGTCCGCAAGCGGACCGACCCTCTCCAGCCAGGGCCCGGAGAGGGTGACCGCTACAATCTGGTCCTCTTCTCCAAGCCCTGGTTTGAGAAGGGGGCAGGGGATGAGGCACGCATGCGCTATACTACGCTTGGATCAGCGCGGGAGTAGCTCAGTGGTAGAGCAGGACCTTCCCAAGGTCAAGGTCGCGGGTTCGAATCTCGTCTCCCGCTCCAAGCAACTTATTTACTCCGCGAAATGGAGTACTGCGCAAGGTCGGTCAGTGCGCTGGTTGGTCCCGGCAGGGCTCGAATCGCGTCCAACGCCGCGTTCACCGCATCCTCCGCCATGCGTCGCGAACGGTCCAAACCATACAGGCCAGGGTAGGTCAATTTCCCCGCGCGAGCATCGCTTTGCGCACCTTTACCAAGCTGCTCCGTGCTCGCCGTTTCGTCCAAGATGTCATCGGCGATTTGAAAACCTAGCCCCAGCGCGTGGCCATATTTCCGCAAGGATTCCAGTTGTTCCGGTGTCGCCGCGGCGCACATACCGCCGACCGCGCAGCTAGCAGCAAATAGCGCTCCCGTCTTCTGCCGGTGAATTTGTTTGAGTACCTCAGCGTTCGGAACCCCATTCTCCATCGCCACATCCAGAGCCTCGCCACCAACGACACCAAAAACACCAACCGCTCGAGCCAATTCCAATACCCCTGCCAATCCCGCCCGAGACAAACCCATGACCTCAAAAGCAGTCGCAAACAGCGCATCGCCGGCCAAAATCGCAGTCGCTTCGCCATAAACAATGTGGTTCGTGGGTTGCCCTCGGCGAAGGTCATCATTGTCAATTGCGGGCAAGTCGTCGTGGATCAGCGAAAAACAGTGCACCATCTCAATTGCGCAGCCAGCGTCGAGTGCATCGCCAGCCGATCCGCCACACGCGACCGCGCACGCCATCGTTAGCGCTGGCCGCAGTCGCTTGCCTGGCGCGAGCAAGGAATATCGCATGGATTCAACGAGCGAGCTTTCGCTTCCGGTCCATTGGCTGGCGAGCTCTCCCAACCGCGTTTCAATTTGCCCGACGTATTCGCCCAATTGGTCGATGCTGGTCACCGTTCGATTGTACCGAGGCTAGCCCAACCCGCGGACAGGGCCAAACGTCCCAAATTGAACCCAAGTTTTAGAGTTGACGCGAGCAGAGGAAAGGTGCTTTGGTACACTTTCGCCACATGGCAAAAATTCGCCCGTTTCATGGCTTGCGCTATTCGGCAAAGGCCGGAGACCTTCATCGACTGGTAGCCCCACCATACGACGTCATTTCCAGTTCGGAACGGGACCAACTTGCGGCCCAATCGCCGCACAACGTCGTAGCTTTGACGTTGCCAGAACAGAACGACGATGACCGTAGCAAGTTCGTTAAATACGCGCGCTCGGCGAGCCGGTTGCAGGAATGGCGTCAAACGGGTTTCATCGCTGCCGAATCTGAGCCCGCATTTTATCGCTACCGCCAAACGTTCACGGTGCCGGGCGATTCCCAGGTTCACGAACGAGTCGCGCTGATCACGCTGATCAAGGTCGAGCCATATGAAAACGGCGTCGTCCTGCCGCACGAGCAAACGTTCCCCAAGCACAAAGAGGACCGGTTGAGGATCCTCGAAGCCACGCGCTCGCATTTGGAGTGCATTTATGGCTTGTTCGAAGACGATACCAAGCAAATTTTCTCTGAAATCACGGCGGCACCGGCAACTGGAGTGGCCGATGTGACCACTCCGGATGGAGTTCGGCACATCATCGAGGTGATTACCGACCAAACCACCATTGAATCCATCCAGGCGCACATCGCTCCGAAGCGAGTTTGGATCGCCGATGGCCACCACCGCTACGAAACCGCGCTTGCGTTTCGGCAAAGCATCGGTGGCGGTTCGCAAGAAATCGCCGAAGATTATATGATGATGGCACTCAGCTCCATTGCTGATCCCGGATTGCTGTTGCTTCCGACGCATCGAATTCTCAAGCGATGCCCGGTTGATGCCGCCGAATTGCGCCAGCGCATGGCCTCGCGATTCAACGTAAGCGACTGCGAAAACAGCAAGCTCATCGCCGCAATCGCAGCGATAGAGCAAAGCGGTAAGCACGCGTTTGGAATTGCGCTGCCTGGTGGAAATGGCTTTGTCGCTGAAGTGGGCGATCTGGACGCGATGACGGCTCAGGTTCCGGGTAGCGGAAGCCAGCGCCTCAAGCAACTGGACGTGACCCTGCTTCACGAAGTCATCTTCGATCAGTTGCTGGGCCTAACGGGGCTCGACTTTTTCGATTACACGCGTGATCCCCAAGAGGCGATCGACGCGGTCGAAAATGGCGCTCCAGCTTCATTCCTGATGAACCCGCCAACCGTCGACGACATGCGCGAAATCGCGATCGGCGGCGAGAAAATGCCCCAAAAAAGCACCTACTACTATCCCAAAATTCTGAGTGGGCTAGTTGTGTGGGCTTTGGAGGATTTTTGAGGGGTCGAGGTTGAAAGTCCAGCTACTCGGAACTGGCGGAGCCGACGGCATACCGTCCGTTTTTGGCACCAGCCGAGTATCGGAATATGCGATAAGCCACGGCGGAAAAGACGTCCGCACGCGAACGGCTGCCTTGGTTGACGATGATCTAAAGATCGATTTTGGTCCCGATACGCTCGCGCAAATTGCGCATTTTGGCTTGCAAGCAGATGATTGGAGCGGCATCGTTTTTACCCATAGCCACGACGACCATTTGTGCGAGAGCGAACTTCAATACGCGCTATATCCCTTCACGATGCTCGAATTTGCGCCGTTTACGATCTATGGCAACGACGTCGTTCTGGAGCGAATTGCAGCGCGCTATCCGGCTTGGCCATTCGAGCTTGTCGAGACGCGTAGCTTTGTGCCGTTTAGCCATAACGGATACACGATCACCCCGGTCCACGCAAACCACAAGCTGGACGAAGACGCCCATAACTTGATCATTGATGACGGCAACGTGAAGCTACTGTATGGCACGGACACCGGAATCTGGCTTGAACCCACCTGGCAGGCGCTCGCGGGTCACGTGTTCGGCGGCGTAGTGATCGAGTGCAGCGAGGGCTTCAATCGCACGGATTACTATGGCCATCTGGACGCGCACGGGTGCCTAGAAGTGATGGATCGCCTTCGCGGGATGGGTTGCTTGGCGCAAGATTGCAAGATCGTCACCACCCACCACTGGCATCTCGGCGACGCTACCCACGCAGAACTTGAGTCGTTCTTTGCGCCATATGGCATCGAGCCAGGTTACGATGGCATGACCTTCGAAATCGGTTGATTGCCACATTTTCCGCTCCGAATTGAACCTGCGCACCGTCTCTAAATATGTCCAACGGACTGGGGATGGGGGCTAGGATGGCCCAAAAAAAGCCCATTTTTTTATGCCTTTGTCTGGGCACATTCAGATTGCGGGGTACCTGCCAATAATTGCAGCATAGCCACCAATAGTGGCGAAAAGCAGCATGGTGCAAAACGGACGAAACGAATCATATGATCGCGGACTGAGGGCCTTTGATAGTGGGCTTTACGACGAAGCGATCGCCTACCTCGAAGCCTGTATTCACGATACCGACGACCCTGCGGTCCTGAGGCTGGCCGGATTCTATCTTGGCGAGAGCTTCGCTCAACTCGGGCTGAGTTCGTTGCGAGCAGGGCGCCACACGATGGCGGTCGATTTCTTTGTCAAAGCGCTTCGCTTGAACCCAAACCACGCCGACGTGTACTTCAACCTTTCGGTTGCACGCCAGGCTTTGGGGGATTCGGACGGCCAGATCAAGGCGATTCGAAAGGCGCTGGGCATCAATCCGCGCTACGCCAAAGCGGTGCTGCACGAAGGCATTTGGATCTACGAGCAAGGCGATTTCGTTCGAGGAATGGCCCGCATCAAGGAAGCGATTGGCCTCGACGAAGGGCTGAACACCGAGCGATATCGATTCGCACTGGAATGCCACGAAAAGGGCCAAAAAGCGCGCGCCCTCGCGAACCTGATGGTGCTCGAAAGCGCTGACGCATCCGACGCGAACGCCCACGCCAAGACCGGCAACGAATTTGCGAAGCAAGGGCTCTGGCTCGAAGCGGCGCAGGAATACGAGCGCGGAATTCGGTTTGCGCCAAGATACGCCGACCTGCGGTGTCGATATGGTGCCGCTCTGCGCGAGCTTGGGCGATCCGATGACGCCATCGAGCAACTGAGAATTGCGCTCGAAATCAACCCGAACTACGCCGACGCACACGCGGAAATTGGCATGGTTTATCGCCAGCTGGGCAACGATTTGCTCGCCAAGGCCGCTTTCGAGCGCGCGCTGACGATCAATCCGTACCACATCGTGGCACGGCAACATGCGACATTGAACTCCAGCGACGGCCACGCCGCGTAGCTACTCTCAGTCGCCCAAATCGCCAAACGAATCGCTGAGGATCAAATAGTCGTCGGTGCCGACGTATCCATCGCCATCCAGGTCCGCCCGAGAGTCGTATTCGGCATCGCCCAAAAGCGCGTCGAAATGCTCGACCAACAGCAGGTAATCGTCACTGTTGACCAAGTTGTTTCCGTCGCAGTCGCCATTCTGTAGGCTCGTGTTCAGCCCGGTCGCGCCGCCCGAGAAGGTCACGCCATTGACCCTCCGCGCCAACCAGTGCGAAGCCTTAATCCACACATCAAAAGTGCCGTCGGGCAAAGGCGTGTTCGCGACAAACGTGCCGTCCGCCTGAATGGTCGCCGGAGTTTGGACCGCCACCAGAGACGAGCCGGGGTACAGCAACTTGATTTCGCCATCGACGGCTTGGGTGGAGAGCCACTGGGTCGGCATCGCCTTGCCGCTGACGGCCGCTAACTTGGTCGGCAGGCCAAGGTTGATCCGCAGACGGACACTATTGAGGGTGCCGGTGTTGGCGGGTCGCCGGTTATCGACAACCGCAAGCTTCCAATCGCCGGTGGATTTTTCGCCCCAAAACGCGTTGGCGAGAAACTTCCATTTCATGCCCGTCGTGACCGGATCGGCGTTCGAAGCGATGCAAACGCGGCTCCTGAACCCACTCGGCGAAGTCAAATAGATCTCAATGTCGCCGCGATTGGTATGCGCAAGGTCCACAAATGCCTCGACTGTTTCAACGTTGCCGTTGACCGGGCACGGGAAAGTTGTCACCAAACCCGTGGCGTTGGAATCGGGGATCGCCTGGTTGATTTGCAGCGCGCCAGAGTCCCAAGAAGCCGGTTTTGTGACGCCATCATACGATGCGCCGAGCAAGGTCAGCGCGTTCGCGTCGATCAGTCCAAACCCAAAATTTTGGTTTGATTTGAACCCGGCCGCATTCGCTCTCCATCCGCCGTCGCTCGGGTCATCGACGGTGTTCGGGTCGATGACGCGGCAGGTCCTGACGAGCATATGCTTGGCAAACCTGGTGTCCGCAATCGGCTGCGCTTGCTTGAGCAGCGCGAGAACACCCGCCACGAGTGGAGTCGACGCCGAAGTTCCGCCGAATTGGTTGGTGTAATCGTAAAACGATGGAATGCCGTCGTAGCCAAATCCTTGGCCGAGTCGGTCTGCGGTCGTCAAGCTGGGCATCGCCGCTGAGCTCGAGGGCGCGGTGCAGAAGACGTTCGCGCCAAAGCTACTGTAGCTCGCCACCTGACCTTGGAAAGACATCGCCGCGACGACGATCGCCCACTGGTTATCCATTTTCATTTGCTTACCGCTATCCCGGGCGACGGAGAGCCGCGCATTGCCCGCCGAAACAACGTGGATCGTGCCCGCTTGACCAGAAATCGTGATTGCGTCGTCGTGCAAAGTGTCGTCCACAAATGCCGATCCCTTGGAGTAACTATGGCTTTTGATCTTGATCGACCGATTTTCGCCGGAGCTGTGATATATCGTTGCGTCGTAAAAATCTTGGTCGAGCGTAGCTGCGCCAAAGCCGAGCCTTAGGCCTGCGATGCTGGCAAACGGTGCCGGGCTGGCAACGCCGATTCCATTGCCACCGCGCGCAGCCGCAATTGCTGAAGTGCAGCAGCCGTGACCATCAGTCGCCGCGACGGGGGATGGGTCCGCGTCTTCGTCCAAAAAGTCGTAGCTGTTGTCGGCGTTAAAGTTTGGCGCGATATCTGGGTGCGTTGGCTCCATGCTGTCGTCGAGCACAGCAATAATGACGCCTTGGCCGGTCAGATCACGGTCCCACGCGGGCACGACATTCACATCCCGCGCGGCATTGAACGAGTTTTGAAGGTGCCATTGTCCGCGTTCGCCAACCTCCGGCGCGTCCTTGAAAAACAGCGGATCGTTGGGATAGAAACTGTTCAAATCGTTGCGGACCAAGTTGCTTTGGTAGGCTCGAACGATATTGCCGTTGCGCTGCATGCGAATGGCTATCGAGCGTGCCAACGCCACACCAGCACAAGCAAAATCATGGGTATCGGGGTCGCTCTTCAAGGTGCGTACGTAGGTTAGGCCATATTCGGCGGCCACCCATTGCGGCGGAACTCCATGTTGCAACCTAACCATAAGCCGGTTGGTGGGAATTCGATAAGTGGACTCCGGTGGGCAAGGCAATTCGCGAATCTGGCCCGGCCCCGCGAAGCAAGCGCCGGCACACAAAAATGCAGCCACGATCCATGGACTTCGAAGCATGAAAATAGGATATCACGACTTATGCCAATTCACCCTGAAAATATCGATTACTTCGAGCCTTTTTGAACCTTTAGCCCCGATACCAGCAAATCATCAGGGCAAATGCAGAATAGTGCAGTAAAATTGGTGCATGGTTCGCGTATTTTCAGATCCGTTGTTGGCGAATGTGGCGATTGTCCAAGGCAGACTCGATCAGGCCGGTATCGAGGCGATGGTCAAAAATCAGTTGGCCGTTAACACCGAATTTAACGCGGGCATCAACACAACCCCCGAGTTTTGGCCCGAAATTTGGGTCAATGAAGCCGACCGCGACCAAGCAATTGATCTGATTCAGGAGTTCCAAGCTGGCACACCGAGCGGCACCCCATGGACCTGCACGGGTTGCGGCGAGGAAATCGAAGGGCAATTTGACGCTTGCTGGAACTGCGGGGCCGAGCGCGCTACGGGTTAGGGGATACAGATTTGGGCAGTCACAGGCCTGCCCAGGTCGATGATTTCAGAAATTCGCTGCGCCGCCCGAGTTACTGAGACGGCGGCAACAGGAATATCGCTTTCGCGGCGGTGCCCAGGGCCACACCCTTAGGCTCGGGAGCGCATCCCCAGGCGGGGACACGCTCCCGAGTCGTATGCCCACCGTAGGCGTCCCATGCCTTGGCAAAGCACAAATCGTCTTGCAACAAGGGCCGCAAGGCATGAAAATCGGAGAACGCGACGGGTGCCCCCAGAAACTCTCGCCGCCATCCAGCCCAATTGCCCAGAGATAATCGCGTTAACCGAACAATAGTGCAGTAAGATTACTGCATAGTCCGCGTATTTACAGATCCGTTGTTGGTGAATGTAGCTATTGTCCAAGGCAAGCTTTATGAAGCGGGAATCATGGCGATGGTCAGAAACGAGTTTTGCTTTAACGTTTTCTTTAGCTTCGATGGTAGCAGAATGCCGGAGTTTTGGCCCGAACTATGGGTTAATGAATCCGACCGAGAAAAGGCAATTGCTCTGATTCTGGAGTTTCAATCGGGAGCGCAGATCGGAAAGCCGTGGAAATGCACGGGGTGCGGCGAGGAAATCGAAGGGCAATTTGACGGTTGCTGGAATTGCGGCGCTGGCCGGCCCGACAAATAGACCAAACTACTCCGCCGACGGGTAGCTTCCCAAAACCGTAGTTTCCAGTGCATGCTTTTTCAGGCTTTCCAAAGCGCGCTGTAGCGGCTCGTCCTTGATGTGTCCAGCGCAATCGCAGTAGAAAATGTACTCGAAAGAGGCGCGTTGGGCGGGCCGCGATTCGATCATCATCAAGTTGACGTTGTGTTCATCAAAGGCACCTAGCGCGCGATAAAGTTCACCGGGTCGGTTGCGCAGGTTGAACATCATGCTCGTTTTGTCGCGGCCCGTGATCTGCGGTTCGTTGTAGCCCAAAATCACAAAACGAGTGCGATTGTGCGGATTGTCTTCGATGTGCTCCAGCAAAACCGGAATGCCGACCACTTCCGCTGAGAGTTTGTTGCAAATCGCGGCACCCTGCGGATCTTCCAAGGCTCGATGGGCCGCCTTCGCGGTCGGTACCGTTTCGACAATTTCCGCGTTGGGCAAATTGGCGCGAAGCCATCGCTTGCACTGGTTTGCGGGCTGTGGACCGGCATAAACGCGCTCTATTCCATCCAGCGATGCGGCTGTGCTCACCAAGTGATGATGGATATCAACATAGCTTTCCGCGCAAATCTTGACGTTTGTTTGCGGAAACATGTCCAGCGTTTCTGGCACGACGCCTGCGGTCGAATTCTCGATTGGCACCACACCGTAGTCGGCTTGGCCATGCTCAACCGCCAAGAAGACGTCCGGGATGGACTCTTGGGCAACAAATTCCGTGCTCGATCCAAACGTTTGAATCGCGGCAACGTTTGTGAATGTGCCTTGGGGACCCCAGTAGGCGACCTCAAGTGGCTTTTCGGCGGCTCGTGCTGCGCTAATGATCTCTCGATAAATCGCAATCAATTGGCGCGATTGTAGCGGCCCTGGGTTGACGCTTCCGAGCTTTTCATAGATTTGCCGTTCGCGTTCGGGTGTGAAAAATGGGCGATCCCCTCGCTGCTTGACGCGGCCAACTTCTTGGGCAAGCGCCGCGCGGTCGCTCAAGAGCCGCACCAATTCGCTGTCAATCGAATCGATGTCAGTTCGTATGGCCTCCAAAGACCTTGTGGGTTCGCTGTCGTTCTTATCCATCCTTAATGCCAATCCCCATTATTCAACATCCGCGCGATTGGGTCGAAATGCCTGATGATTCCTGCCTGTTCAGGCTACAATCTAAGTTACACAACCTTTGAGCGATATTCTCCGACGACTGGAAGACCTGATGCGGCCTAACGCGGACAATCTTGTCCACGTGATCGACATCTTGCTTGTGTCTTACTTGCTTTATCGGTTGTTTATGCTCGTTCGTTCTACCCGAGCTTGGCGCATCCTCACTGGCATTGTGATTTTTGTTGCGCTGCTCTTCCTCAGCGACTTTTTGCAACTTCGTACCCTGCATTGGCTGCTCGAAAAAGCAACGCTGCTGGGCCCGGTCGCGCTGGCGATTTTGTTCTTGCCAGAACTTCGCCAAGCCCTAGAAGGTTTCGCCAAAATTCGCTTGATTTCGGATGGCGCGCTGGGAAGAACAACCCCAATCGCCGAGGCGCGAACGATTGAAGAAATCGTTGGCGCGGCGACCGAACTGGCTGCCAGCCGAATTGGACTCCTCATCGTAATCGAACTGCGTGACACGCTCGAAGAAGTCGCGGCAAACGGAGTTCGAATCGATGCCGAGGTAAGCGCGGCGCTGCTCGGCTCTATCTTCTACACAAACAATCCGCTGCACGATGGCGCGGTGATTGTTCGCGGGAACCGGGTTCGGGCCGCCGCCTGCCGACTGCCGCTCAGCGAGGCCACGTATGTCGATAAGCACGTTCACATGCGGCACCGCGCGGGACTCGGAATCTCGGAGCAAACCGACGCGCTGGTCGTCATTGTCAGCGAGGAGCGCGGCACGATCAGCATCGCCCGAGAAGGACAGTTGACGAAGTTAAGCGATCCCAATGAATTGCGCACGATCTTGAATTCGATCCTTCGCGGCTCGGATACTGGTGGAAAATCCCGTGGAAGGCGCCGCCGCGATAAGCAAGAGGTCGCGGTTTGAACACCACAACCCCGCTGCAAAAAGTCTCGATTGGCCTGGTTTCGTTTATCCTGTCGCTGATGCTTTTCTTGCAGGTCACCGCAGTCGCCGACCAAGTGACAAAGCAGGAATTTTCGGTGAAGGCGACGCTCAAAGATTTGCCGAATGGGCTGGTGCCGACGACCCCAGTTTTCGATGTGAAGGTAGTCGCCGAAGGTCCGGAGAGCGCGCTCAAATCGGTGAACTCGGACGATTGGTCTGCCATCATCGACTTGCGAGCCGCTACCGCCAAGGTCGCGACTTATCCGATTCGCTTGAGCGGTCCGTCACGCGCCGATTATTCGGTTCGGCCCATGAATCGATTTGTCCGACTGGAAATTGCGCGCATCAAAAACGTGGACATACCGGTGACTATTGAGGAGCGAGGACGACCGCCAGCCGATATCGCCTACGCAGGCGCGACCTCATCGCCATCCATGGTCCGAATCACTGGTCCCGAGCCCTTGGTCAACAAGGTCGCAACGGTCCGCGCATGGCTCGACTTGACGGGTTTGAAGCCGGGCCTCGCGCCACAAGCCGCAGTCGAGATCCTTGGTGATGA
>CAYRAX010000024.1:4031-21765 GCA_964422285.1 uncultured Chthonomonas sp. | reverse complement strand
CTTACCAAGTACGGTGGCTGGACAAACCAAATCGTGCGCTGCTATCCCAGCACCTACAACACGAACGCACCATGGCTAGCTTGGACGCCGTGGCAGGCTCCGGCGCTCTATCAAATCGCGCGCCCATGGACGCTGCCCACTGGCGAGGAGCACATGAGCCTGTTCAGCATCCCGGGCCAGCTGGCGAATCGCGGTATGATCCAGCGCCAAGACCTGACCGGTGGCACCGAGATCTTTGATGCCACTGCTTACGCCGAAGCATCACGTGCGGAACCCGGGGTTGGTGTCAACCACGCCGGCATGACGGATGCGGACAAGAAGCTTTCGCGATTCCCGTTCTCGTTCGCGGTGGAACAAGCAAATCAGCGATCCAATTGGATCAACGATCCTTCGATGCAAGAAGCCTTTGTCCCCTATGCGCTGTATCCTCGGCTTGGCAAAGTTCAGGCGGGCTTTAGCATCACGGAAGTGGGCCTGGACGGCATCGACCACAATCCAAATGCCCCAGCGGTTTGGAGGAACAAAGATGTCTTTAGCTTTGGGCGCGACAATCGCCCGTATTCGGTGGTGACCGGCGTATTCGATCGCAATACTGGTGCGACAACTCCGTTGATCCCATCGCAAGATATCGTGCCCACCGTCGCGAACGAATGGACGAAAGACGATTTTTCGCCGTCCAGCGTGAAATCGGACATCAATCGGCGTTTCAACGTGCTTTGGAATTCATGGAATCTCCAATTCCCGAATCCTTCGAAGCTCGCGCGCCAATCGAATTGCAAGCGGTTCCTGGACCTGCGATTCGTTCCCATGGCCGACGGAACGCTCAGCCCGCTCAATCCGGCTCGCGGTTGGAAGCGAGCGCGCATCGTGCCGGGTAGCGAAGTTGTGATTGGCCCAGACCAGATCCGGCCCTACACCGATGGTCGCATCAACTACGTTCGCTATCAGCGAGTGGCACCCAACGCCAACGGCAACGTGATCATTGGACCCAACGAGTACGCGATCAACTATGTTGATCGGCCCCAAGCGGCGGAAGAAGCATTTGAGGAAATCGGTCTGCCGTACCCCGCGCCGGATACATATGATCCCAACAGCTTTGCGTCGGCGATCATTGCGGCTCGATACGAAGCAGGATACATCGAATTCCACAGCGAACCCGATACGCCGCTGCCATCCGGGAACCTCTCGGTCACCTATCGCTTCCAATTCACAGAGGCGCAGGATTCGTTCTCCGTCGATTACGATTCGCGCGAGATCATCGATATCAACGTCACGGTGAAAAACTATCCCAGCTCGACAACACCAAATACCCAATCAGTCACGTTGCGTGGCTCAGCGACTTCCAGAAACTTTGTTCGGTAAAACCATGGATCAATCGGTACGACGTCTTCCCATCAGGTCAAAGAGGCAGCAAGGACAAACCCTTGTCATTGCACTTCTCATCTTGGGTGTATTGCTCGTGTTGGGGCTCGTTTTTGCCGCGCTGGTCAACCGCAACATTGTCGACACTGGACGGTCGAAGCAGCGCACCGCATCTGGCGACCTCGCCGAGTCGGGCGTTCGCTATGCGCACTACCAATTGCTGAATTCGGTGCTCGGCGCGGACTGGCGTCCCGAATCATCTGGACTTGCAGACAGCACGGTCGGAGTTGATGAAACTCGCGACCCAGACGCCTACTATCTGCGTCCTGCGGATCCAACCCAAACTTTCACAGTTGACAATCAAAACCGAATCTTGGATCGCGGCGGTCCCGATGGACTCGGCGCATACGCCCGAATTTTCTTTGACAAAGGTCGAGCGCTGATCCGTGTGCGCTATGCTCCGGCAGATTTTGCGACATTTTCGGGCCGCACGAGTTCGATGGTCGAACCCGGCAAGGCCCGTAGCTTCTTGATCATTGAAACCGTGGGCCGCGCTGGCGCATTCAAGCCGAACGACCCGACTTTCTTGCTCACTCGCAGCGCCAAATACCGAGGATTTGCGAGCTCGGCTGAATTGCGCAACGGAATCGGCGCGCTCGCGACCTACGACGCTCACAATGTGGCTAGCAAGAAGATGATCGCGTTTGCGTCGCTCGGAACGATCGAAACTGCGCGGTTCATCACCAACAAATTTAACGTCAGCACGGCGGCCGAAGTCGGGTCGATGACCGATCCGCGAACCAACCAAGCGGTGCTCAACCCAACCGAAGACGCTGGTCTCGGCTCGCGATACGAAGAGCCGTCAGATCTCAAGAAGCGCGCGGTGACCGTGAACAGCGTTTTTGGCGGCATCCAAGCCAACGCGGGTGGTCTAACGATTGGCTCCGGCACCCTGTACAGCAATGCTTCGCTCGTGCTCCACGGCGCGAACACGGTTTTCCTTGACCGCAGATTTGGCGACGGTTGGGCGGTGAATGGCGACATTACTCCTGCCAACCGCGCAAGCCGGCTCGACCTTGTTTATCCGAATGGTGCGTCCACAGCGACCACTGCGCTGACGAGCGGTTTGCTCGACAGCCGCAGCCCGAACTTCCGCACAGTGCAGGGCATGCTGCGCGACAATAACGCCGATGCGGATTCTGACGGCTACCCTCGTGGCATCACGCGAAAAGAGCCGCCGAGCATCTTGCGGCTTGACCCGACTACGAACTTGAACCGCTACTTGGTTCTCACGCGCGATAGCGGACGAGCCAACCGGCGCGGGCAAAACACGGGTCAATTTGGATTCGGTGAAGGAGTCTATGTTAGCGGCCAATCTAGCGAGCGCGGAGACGCCCAAGACGAAGGCGAGCGCATTTCCCTCGACGGTTCCAAGTCGCTGGTGCAATCCTGGCTCAACCCGAACAAGCAAGGTGGAAAATCGGGCGGCTGGAATGGCCCGTTCTATGTTCCGCTCGGCGCCTATCTTAAGCTGAATGTCGACGGATTCATGATCATTCGCGACTCTGCTTCCGCCCCCACTTCGGCCAAGTGGCGAAACCAAGAAGGAGTGGACACTGGCCGCGACAGTGCCGTTTTCAAGCTGGTTGACCTCGGCGCCAATGGAGTTTGGGTGATCAACGACCTGATCAGCCCCGACATGGTCGGCCTCACCGAGCGCCAACTGACGACGAATGCTGGATACATTCAGCGCGTGCAGGACGAAGGCAGCCGCTTCAACGGCGTAATCATGTTTGAAGGCGACGTACGCGTCCGGGGAATCATTCCCACCGACAAACAAATCGCCGTCGTTTCGATGGGCACCATCTATATCGAAGGTAGCATCGTCAAGGGCACGTTTAACGATGAAAATGTACTGCTCTCGCGACCTTCGAAGTCGATGATCGCGCTTATGGCGAAGGACTATGTCTGTGTCAACACGACGCAGTTTTTTGGTCCGATTCCCGGTGAGCAACCCCAAACCAAGCAAGCGCAAATTGTGCGAGATGCGCCTGCAGCGGTTGAAATCGACCTGAACCGGCCGACGTTGACCTTGCAAGCGCAGTTCCTGCTGAACCCGGTTGACGATGCCGCATTGGGCTCGAACCGAAATCAGCCCCAGACTTGGAAGCCATTTTCTAACAACTACAGCGAGCCAGGCTCAAACCGAAAGATCAGCTCGAAGTTGCTATTGCAGCATTCCGCCGATAATGGCGGCCCGACATTCCTCAATGTTGGCCTGCAGCCGCTTTCGGCCGCGAATCCGTTTGCGCCGTACCTTTTTGACTCGTACGTGAACTTGCCAACCGAGGAAATCCCCGAATTCAACAGCGAAATTCGGCCCGATCTCAACCCCGTTGGTGGCACCGATAAAGTCGTCAGCCCGTTCTATGGACTGACCAAAGCCGACATCAACGCGATGCCGGCATTTGAAACGCTGAGCGTGCCGATCGTAACGCCAACGTTCGCGTATTCAACCTCGGGCGCGCCTACGCTGGTTGCTCCCAACGGAAACAGCTTCGGCGCCCACATCTTCCGCATGGAAGACAACACCCAAATCAAGCTTGCGTTGACTGGTTTCCAAAACCGAGCCAGCAAAAACTATGAGCTTGCACGCGCCGCGATTGTGCCACACGACATTCGAATTGAAGCGGCGATTTTCGCAGAAGAAGGCTCGTTCTTTGTGATCCCGGGGCCTCCGTTCAACGTGAACAATCGCGACACCCGCGAGGCATTCCAGCGCGACGTTGCGGCAATGGGTCTCGTTGATGCTAAGCGCAATCGATACCGCAACTTTGGCTCGATGCCGGAAACTCCGTTTTACAATGAGCCGCTCGCGGTGCGGATTTCTTTGGTTGGCGCGATCGCGGAAAATATGCCAGCACCCATTTCGCAACAGGCCGAATGGCAGCGCCGATGGGGATGGATTCCTCGCAAAATTGGCGCGACCGAAACACTGATTCCCAAACAGTGGGTGGACGGCTCGACGCTCAACGTGGAAGGCGCAAATCCAACCAATTGGTGGATCCCCAATTTGACTCTGAATTATGATCCGGCGCTGGCGCTTGCAACCGCCGATATCAACTCGATGCAACCGATTCGAACGACGGCCGATGGCCAGTGGATTCTGCCTCCATTGCCGCGTATGCCCGTGAGCCCGTCGCTCGCCTATTTTGGAGAAGTTAACCCATGATTCCCCGCTTGATTCGCTCAGCCATAACCATCGCGACCGTCGCGATTTCTGCTCTGGGACTTGCTCAATCCTATGGGCAGAAGTTGGTTCAAATCAAGTCTGGCGTCCTGATTGTGCCTGGACAAGATGGAAACTTGGTCGCTCGAAACGAAGCCCCGTTCGTTTTCTATAACCTTAACCGCGATCGATTGGTACGACCGGGAAGCTGGCAGTTTGTGAATCCGCGCTCGGGCGGCGCAGTTACGGCAGAAATGTATCAGCGGTGGACGAGTCTGGGCGATACTCCGCCGACGGAAGGAACGCGGATCACCCAAAGCCACGCTGGTTATTGGGAAGTACCTCTCTCCTCGGTTGGCTCACAGGTCCTGGCCGATTACGACTTGCTCTTGATGCCCGTTTATGGCAACCTTTCACTGAACTCGCCAGAACGCGAAAAACTGCGCCGATTCGTGGACAAAGGCGGCACACTTTGGATTGACTTGGTCGACAGATCGACCTCGAACCCACAACACGACGTCTATAACCCTGCCGTATTGCCGTTCACCATTGGCGCGACCGCGGGATCGCTGAGCGTAGCGACCGACCATCCGCTCCTGAATGAGCCGAACGCCATTACCTACGACGAGCTTTCCTTTATTTTCGGTGGCTCGAACCGCACGATCAACGCCGCCCCCATTTTGAATCCGTTTGATAGCCAGGCTTGGATATATTCCGATTCGCTGAAGCTGTCTGATGTTGTGTCGGTCAATATCACCGACAAGGTCTTGGCAGTGTCGCAAATTGGCGAGGGCTACGTTGTCGTCACATCGCGCGGACTCAGCACGATCTTGAACCGCGGCATCGATTCGGCGGGACAAATTCTTGCGAACACTCGATTCCAGGCCATCAAGCCGCTTCGAGACACGCTGTTCTATTCGTCAGCGAAGCTCGCTTATAACATAGCGTCCCTCGGTTCCAGTTTTGGTGCCACTGGTCGCGGCAGCCGAAAGACTTCGGGCTCGGCGGTTAACATCACCGCCCCCATGCTGCGCAGCTTTGTCACGGAAAACCTGAAGCCGATGGACGGAACGACGGCGGTGGTTTATGGCGGTCGAGCCGTGATGGTGACCCAAGCGGGCGTCGTTTGCTACGATACCGATCCATCGCGCGACCTCGACGAGGATGGCAACGACGACGATGGTTTGATCGATCCACCAGGTTCAACGGTCGATCTTTTGTGGGTGGCCCAGCGCGGTTCGAGCCGCGTTTCGCCGGTGATCTTGCCCGCCCAACGCGTGGGCGTTGATGACCTTGTGTTGGTAACGCAAAGCGATGGGTCCATCCGCTCGTACGTGCTGGCGCCGAACGTTTCGCAAGCACTGCTCAACGATTTGCCAACCTTCAAGGTTGTTCCTGCTCCACAAGGCGGCGCGTCGAACCCGTTCCCGCCGACGGTTCATTCAGGAATAGCGCTCATGGTCGCCGAAGATCCAACCCAATCGGGTTCGGGCAAGTCTTGGGCTTTTGACCCTACGACGCTAGATTTGATCACGTTTGATCGACCCTACATGCTGGAGCGTCCGTCGCAGTTTGCTGCCCCAAGATCGGGCGCAACCATCGGACTCATTCCCATTTACGACAGCAGCAATGGCATGGACTTGGTCGCATATGTGCCGACCAAAAAAGGCCAAGCACCGCGGAATTTGCCCGCTGGCATGTCCAGCTTGTGGCTAGGCGCACGTGGCGAAAGTCCGCAAAACGTCTTTCAACCCGCAAACAGCGGCGACGTAACTTTGACTACGAGAGCCGCTAGCCTTTCGATTCCGCTTGTCGACACAAAGGCGAACTCGTCTTCGCTGGGCGTCAAGCTCTCGTTCTTTGATTCGGCAACCGGCCGGCCGCTCAGCCCAAGCGCGGTTTTAGCCGAGAATATTAACGTCAACTGGGCAGGCCAAAACGGCGTGATTTTCTTCCGCGTTTTGCCCAATATTCGCTTTACGCCAACCCAAACCGAACCCGCAAACACCGCAGTTCGCGTGGACTATTTTGTTAACTGGGGCGCGCCGAGCTCGGGCGTCGGAGCCGCAAACGCCGATCAATTCGTGCGCACATTTGTAACTTTCCCCGATGCAATTACGCCCAAGCGAGACGTTATCGGGCAAGTCGCGCTTGCTCCGAGCGGCACGGTTTTCGTGGTTACCTCGCCCGATGGTTCAAATCCTGATGACTACGGCGGATCGGTCATGGCTTTTCGCGAAGAGGGCCGCGGCGTACTGAAGATGCTGTTCCGCTGGGAGCTATTCAACGACGTTGAATACCGTCTCAACGGCACGAACATCATCAAGTACGGACCCTCGATCATCGACCAAGATGGTTTGCTGGATGTGCAGTTCCAGCCCAATAGCACGCAGACCATTGGTGACCTCTTCCTCGATCGACCCATGGACTTTTCACGGTTTGTCAGCGGGCCGGTGGTTCGCGGCAACACAGTATTCGTGATGGCCCGCGCGTCCAAGCCGATTTTTGGTGCCGATGACGTTCGCAAGCAACCCAGAAACCAATTCTTCTCCATCTTGCTCGCGTTCGATTCTGATCCGAAGCCGGCCGAATTGTTCTTGAACAACATTCCGCCGAACTTCCAAATTTCGCAGCCCGATATGGCGCGAAGAGATGGAACGACGGTGCCCACCAGCTTCTTGCAATCGAACAACTACACGTACGAAATCCCGCCGGGCTCAATCACCAATTCGGGCCGGTTGCGCATCGACTCGATGTCCTCAACGACGCGAGGCCAAATCAGCCAGTCGATTGCCGTGAACCAACCGATCGTCGTTCGCTCGCCGGGACAAAGCGAGATCATCATCGAGCCGGAGATGAGCAGCGACCCGAACAACAAGTATGTGCCGGGTAACGCGAGCGGTCGTTGGAGTCCGTTGCGCTGGTACTCGGTGTTTAATGGCACCGGCATTGGCCCAATCGGCAACGTCACGGAAGGCGATGCGAGCTTTAACCCGATGATCGCCGCGGGCGATACGCTGTACTTCGGCGGGCGGAGCATGCTTCCTGGCCTCTTGAACAAGGGATTCGCGGGCATTATGGAACCGCCGCAAGCATTGCTTTACGCAGTTGACGTGAACATCGCGGCTTCTGATTTGCTCAGCCCCACGAGGGTTCGCCGATGGATGACCAAGACCGGTGTTCACGCGCGGCCATGGCAAAAGTGCCTTAGCTCGCTGACCTACAGCCCGAGCCCGATCAACCCGGTAATCCCAAGCACCAACATACGATGGCCGCAATTCTTCGGCGTGCGGAATTTTGATGACCTGAAGATCCGAATCAACCAAGCGGCAATGCGCGAGGAGAATTTGCGCGGCATGGTTGCGGGCGATGGAGCCCTGCAAGTTTGGGGCGATGGTACGACCACGAGCGGGGCGTTCAACTCGCTCACCGGTTATCGCCGCGCTGACTTCTTGGTCGTGGATGAGGGCCGAATATCGCGAATCGATGGCTCCGGAAACCCGATTTGGTCCACCGAATCGACACAACAAAATGGTGGGGAAGTTGCCAACAGCTTGACGGCTTTGACAACTGAACTCCAGACGCCTTGGCGCGTTTATCCGGTCGGCAATGGCGGCTACATGATCGTCGATCCCGGTAGCGACCGAATCATTCGAGTGGACAACAGCGGCAACGAAATCCGCTCGCTCAAGACCATTCAAATCGATCCCAGATTCGTCCCGGATGGCATGTCGGACAACGCGCCGCTCTCGCTGCGAATGCCACGAGATGTTGTCACGCGAACGAGTATCGTCGCCGCGGCAAACAATCCGTTCTCGAATCCGCAGCCGTATGAATATTGGCGGCATTATTTGATCGCGGATACCGGCAACAAACGCGTGATCGAGGTTGTGGACCGCTACGTTTACAACAACGTAAACAAGCGAATCGGCGACATTGTCTCGTTCAAGAGCCCCGAAGGTTCAACTACGTTTGTCCGTGCGCTCGGCGTGGTGCTTTGGCACATCAAGGCTGAGTTTGCAGGCAAGCAATATTCATACAACAGCATTGGCCGTGCGACGATCATATCAAACGGCAATACCAAGCCGATTTACGCTTTCGGCTTTGGAAATGTGGAGCCCGGTCGCTCCTCGACAGGACTCGATAGCGCGCTCATCACCTCTGGCGATCTTTCCGATACGGCCAGCGGCGGTGGCGGCATTATCCTGTTTGACCCGGTTCGGGGAACCTATCAAGTCATCAATTCCTTCGAGGTTGGCGCTTCGCCAGCGGGCGTTTTCTTTGATAAAACGACGCGCAAGTTTGACGCCAATGCACAGACAAACCTCGCGAGAGCCGTGCGCAAACAGCGCATTCGCGGGCTCACGTCGGTCACCTTGTCGGTGGATCCAAGCGGCGCACCCGTGCTGATGCTCACCGATAACACGGGCGTTTATGAACTGGAAAACCCAGGGACAAGCTCGGATGGATGGCGAGTTCGATGGATGTTGCCGACCGAGGCCTACGTGGTAATGCGGCGCAGCGCAGTCGATCAAAACAGCATCGCCAGCGAAAATCCGCAAGGGTTCAAGCCGAGCTATGCGCGCCGACTGGATGCGAACGAAGTTGTGGTTTGCAACGCTTACGCTGGACAAACCATCGGCGATCCTTTTGCTCTGCCGCAACCCATTTTGCCTCGACCGTTCACGGGCGAAGTTCTGCTCGTGGATGGCAGCTTGGACACAATCGGCAGCAACGACCTGTTGGCCGAAACGCCAGGATTCCGCTGGAACAAAATCAACTTAGGATTCAACGTAAAGAGTATTCGGTTCACCTTGCCCCCGCTTTTGGGCATGCGTGGACTCTCCGTGCCGGTCTTTGCAGATCGGCGATAACGCTCATCGAACTGACCCTTTGAGCAACAAAACTATGAATGCATTTTGGAAAAAAACGAGTTTGTTGATCGGAACGTTGGCGGCCGTTGGTGCCGTTCTGCTGGTCAACGCGGATCAGGATTACCCAAGCTCCCGCGGTAACAGCAACCGCGATGGCTTGCAATCGGGCGACCTGCAAAATTCGTCGCCTGGGCGATTGCTGCTCCGCTGGTTCGATCCGACTGCGGGAATCAAAACGCAGATCGACAACTGGGAGATCAATGCAATTGGCGTCCCTGCTGGTTCGTGGATGGAGCCGCTGGGCAGTCAGCGCGCGTTCGAAACGGTGGTCAGCGACCCGGCACCCAATCGACCCGAGTACCTATTTACCTATCCAACGCCCGCTCAGTCGCCAACCGTTTTTTGGGATGTCGCGGACGCGTCCAAGAAGGCCACTTTTGAATGGCGATTCGCGGCAACCGCGGGTCAGTTCTATTCTCTGTTTGTCAATATTCCCACCGGGCCGACCGACGTTGTGACTGGACAAAATGGACCGGCGGGCGATGGCACGTACTATCCCGCGCAGTACTACGCCTACGAGATCACGGGCGTCAAGCGGTCCGATGGAAGCGCAGGTAGCGAATACGAATTGGTCGATACCTACGTCGTGGGTGGCGGCGAAGTTCGATTGGGCAACAACGGCTTGCTCACGGACCGATTGTACGAAGCGACTGGACCGCAAATCACGATTCGATTGATCAACTCGATCCCGTTGCTTGGACCGAACCTGCCCGCCGATACGCGCCAAAACATTGTTCTTTATGCTGACTCTGCCAAGGCACTCAAGGGCTACAGCGCAACTGGAAAATACGATGCCGCGCCGATCGCTGGTCGATTGACTAATACCGCGGATTCCGCGTATCCATACCGCGTGATGGCAGGCCGCAACGAAGATACGGTCGCTCAAGTCGGGTCGACAATCCGCAATTTCGGTATGGCGAGCGTTTCAAGCTTCCGCCACAATGGCATCAAAGTTGATCCTGCAGAGAACGGCGTAGGCGGCGAATATCGACGAAATGTCGTGTGGTCTTGGCCCGCGGTGCGCCCGCTTGATGGCTCACCTGCCGAACAGCAACGCTATAGCGCCGACAAGGCTAATTGGGTTCTCGGAAAAGATCTGGCGACTCCAGTTATCCGGGCCAACCAAATTGCTACGCTGGACAGCGCGAGCATCGGCAGCCAACCGAGCGCAGGATACACGCAGCGCACCGACCTCGCCGGATCGCGAAAGGGAACGGATTACTACACTAGTGCGATTATCGCTGGCGGAACAAGCCGATTCTATTTCCGGCCGATTTTGGCAAGCGGCACCTACACGGTTGACGTTTGGTCGCCGGGCGGCGCGAATTTTGCCACCAAGCAAGTCGTCGAGCTCTATCGCGGCGGATTGAACTTGGGTACGGCAACCGTTAACATGGTCGAACAAGGCTGGCATCGTGTGCAGATTGCAGGCGTCCAGGAATTCACTGCGGACCTGACTGCTTCGCTAGAAGTACACATTCTTAACCAAAGCACGCTGACCAGCGAAGTGGGCCAACTTGCCTGCGCAGATATGGTTCGGTTCACGAAGACAGCCGACCTGCGCATGACCGCATCGCCCGTCTTCGCCCGCAATGTGCCGGTGAATGACGGCGGCTCCATCGTGAATCGCGACGTCGTAATCGTGGCGCTTGAAAATGGACACCTCTATTGCTTAGATGCCGAAGGCAACACAGGCGGCCCCGGCGGCTACTCAGGTTCAACCAAGATGTACTGGAGCTGGCCGAGCGAGACTCCAGAAGGCAGCGACCCCAACCAAACCGCGGCAATCGACGGACCAGATGGAATCGCTCTCATGCCGACGAATTTCGGCTCCAGCGCTCCGCTGATTCAGCAGGTCGCGACCGGCACGGGCAATGAGTGGCGGGTATTTATCGCCTCCACCAACGGGCGTGTGTATGCACTTTCGGCAACTGGCAACGGCGACGGCACGACCTCTCGCCGATGGTCTTGGCCAAGCGATTACCCGGCTGCGACGCCTGACGCAACGAACTTTGGCGAGATCAAGGGCTCGGTCACGTACGGCGTCTCGTCCGACGGAACGACTGCCAATATTCCAACAATCTTTGTGCCAGCACCGGCGGGCCGCGTTTATGCGCTGAACGCCGCTGGCGATGCGACTACGCTCACGACGAACACGATTTGGACCTACCCAAGGCCGGCAGATGCTCCTTTGGGCGAGCTCGTCACCACTCCCGTATTCAGCGGACTCGGTGGTACCAATCGACTATTCTTTGGTGCCGGTGCGACGCTGTTCGCGGTGGATACAACAGACTCAGATGCCGATGGCGTCGGAAACTTGTCATGGCAAACCGCGGGCGATGGTCCGGCGGGCGCCTTTGGCCAATTTAGTAGCGCGGGACCCATCGTGGTGCCAGCGGCAACGCTTGACGATCCAGCGAATCCAATCGGCGTCGACACGCTGTTTGTTGCAAGTTCCAACCGTGGCGTCTACGCCTACAACGTGAACGGTGCGAACATTTGGAGCGAAGCCGATGCCCTGGATACTGCTCCGAGCGATGGCATCGGTTTTACCTACCGAAACAACATCGCCAACACGGGTGCGCTGGACTATAACACGCTGACTCCGCCTTCGCCGCAAGGTCGGCCGGTACTCATTGTTCCGACGATTTCCGGTGCATTCGAAGGCGTGTTCGCTCGAACCGCCGACCTGAACAAGAAGGGTTTGAAAAAATCGTTCATTCAGCAGCTTGCCAACGGTGCCCAACGCGCAACGTCGCCCGCATTCGTGGGTTCGCGCAACATCAATGTCACGCCAACGAATATCACCGATGGCCGCTACGATGACGACTACACGTTCATGGCAATCGCGGATAGCACGGGATACCTTTATGGCTTTGGCGACGACCCCGATCTGCCAGATAGCGAGTTGATCAACACGCCTGGCGATCCGCCAATTCCGCCCAAATCGGAAACGAACGATAACACGAGCGACTTTTTGAACACCTACTTTGGAACTGGTTCAAAAGCTCTCGTCAAGATCACCCGGATTTTCCCGAAGGACTTTGAAGCCTTGCGTGCTAAGGGTGCGTCGGGTGCGGGAATCAGAAAAGCGGACATCACTGCCGCTATCGGCACTGGCGGCGTCACGCGCAATGTATTCGACTTTGGCGAAACCGTCTACGTGATGGTCTACCCGATGCCAGACCCGACCGTGGAGTCGCCCGCCGTTAACTACTCGGTGATGGCAGAACTCACCACCACGGGACGATCGGCACGTAGCATTCTCGCTTCGCGATATCAAGTCATCGACGAAGGCGATAACGAGAAGAACCAGGTTGGCCTGGTGGCATTCATGCTCCAGCCCAATGGGTCAATCGGATTGCTCCCTGGAAAAGGCAAGATCAATGTGACGGTGACCGGAAACCAATCGGGCATCGTGGGACAAACGCGCGCCCCAGCCGGTGCATCGCTTGTCCTGACCGATGACAAGTTCATGGGCACACGAGAAGTCAATATCGCTCACCCGTTTGGACTTTCTCGAACGAGTAGCCCAGCAGTCAACACGGTCAACCAGGCGAATCAGATCGGCATTTTCAACTCGCCAGCACTTGCTGGTTCCGAGCCGGAATTGCTCGCCAACGGCAACCCGGTGGGCTATGACATCCCGCAGCCGTACGCGATGAGTCGCTCGTCGCTGAACAACTTGCGCACGCTAATTTCGCATGGTCAGAGTGCCGAGTCGGTCATGTACGTTTATGACCGCAGCTTGACGGTTCTCATGCTCGGTCAACGGATTGGATTGCAAAACGTTCGTGTCCAAACCCGCGACTTGAACTGGAACCTGAACGGTTCGACCGATCCCAAGACGACGGTTGTTAAGCCGTTCACGAACTCTGCTCTGACAAATTACGAAGACTATCCTTCGCGAACTCAAGGGCAGAACATCAGCTTGGATTACCCGGACATTCGCAAGGACTCGATTACGGCAGCCCGAAACTACGCGGGCGAATCGCAGAATCCGGCGTTCCAGCAGGTTTCGCTTGAGGCGCCGTTGTATACCGACGCGGATTACCAAGCGTATCGCGACGGAACCACCTACAACACGACGCTTACGCGCAACCTGCAGCCGACCGAGTTCAGCTTCGCGATGAACGTGCCGAAATATCAACCACCCAATCTGGTGCAAAGCTCGAATCCGGGCTACTACAGCACGCAATTCGTCTATGTTGATTCGAACGCGCTCAATGGCGTCCAGTTGGATCAAGACCTCTATCGGTCGTTCACTTCGGTGGCCTCGATCGGAGTTGACGAGCGCATTCTCATCGGCACGCCAACGATTGACCTCGGATCGCTTCCGGGTGGCGCAGGGTATTCGCCCGGCAATCCGTCAACGAATCCGATGCTGTTCAGCAACTTCTCGAACGCCAACGCGCAGTTCGCCCAGTCGCTGGTCGTTCTGAACGATGGCAACGTGAACCTGCTCAACGTTCGGCTTGCCAAGCGATTGAACGCAGACTCGTATCAGCTCTATGGCCCGACGCTCAACACAAACGTTTGGTTAAACGCAACCGAACACTTGCACAGCGAGCTTGATGCTTTCTGGTCAGATCCCGCGTTTGGTCGATTCAACGTGGCGCAAAAGTCGCGCGTTGGTGATGCTTCGCCGAATCGTCTGCGAAGAACTCCAATCGCTCGTGGTAACTCGAATTTGGGTGTCGGCGATCCCGGCTCCCTGCCTTTCGATGATCCGCGCGTGGCTGTGTCGGTCCCAATCGGAACGCCGTCTGGCTCGTACCTCAGCGATCTGGTTGTCGTGGAAGAGCGCGACCCCACCTTTATCGACACGACACCTGGACTAGACAGAATCAGTCGCGGCCCAGACGTTTATGAAGCCTATTCTGAACCTGGATTCACTCTGCGCTACAGCGTCCGCGAAACCAGGTTGACCAGCCGGGCAACGTTTAAGGCGGCACCAATGGTCGATGATCTCGGCTTTGGATTCAACCAGCGATACACGTGGTCAAACCAAGAGCCGACCATGCTGCGCGATGGCCTTGGCAACGTGGCGGTGGCGTTTGCTTCAAATCGCTTGAAATCGAACCTGCCGGGTTGGATTCCAGACGTTCGCGGCCAAGACCAAGTGAACGATTCGACCTACCTGTATTTCAGCTCGCTGAATGGCGGGCAACCCAGCGGTAGCGCGACGTTCCCGAATCCGCTGAACGACCTTGACCAATTCGCGCCGAACGCTGCCACACGATGGTTCATCCAAAATGGCCAGCCATACCCGCAAGGTGCGCCCAACGATGTGTTCGGTTACCTGAATAACACGGGCATGACGCTAGATGCGAAAACGGTTCGGTACGGATTGCCGTCCTTCTCGTCGAGCGGTGTCTATAACCCGCTGCTTGCGGTCAACAATCGAACCGGAAACACGTCCTACATCGCCTTCATCGGCGAGGCCATGAAGACGGACGCTCAATCGGTGACCCGCGAGCGTGAATCGCGGCTGTTTATCGCCAACACGACCATTTCTGGCAACGGACAAATTTCGGTGACGAATCCGATTCCACTCGGGTTCCGTGATCCCGATTTGCGCCAGTATCCGGTGGATCCGCAAGCAAAGTTTGGTAAACCGTCGGTGATCCAAGTCGGTGGCTATGCGACAGTGTTCTATCCCACGACCAGCGGCGGTTTGACCCAAATCAACTGGGCGCTGTTTGATGGCCAAGCGAACGAATGGATCCGCGCAGGTGGTCAATCGGCGACCGGAAGCCTTAGACTCGGCAACGCATTCGAGTCAGTGGGATCAGTCGCGGCGACTCTGCGGCGACAAACCGCTCGGGAAAGCCAGCGAAGACAAACCAACATCACGCTGGCGTTTACGGGCAAGCTCCGAGGACGCTCGCAATCTGACGTCTTCTTGGCAACAGTAAACGCGAACGAGGTGGGCCAGCCAGCGCCAAGCGGACGTGGGCCACGCGGTAGCGTGATTCTGCCTTGGGAGACTCGAGTCGATACAGTTGTCACGTCAGACACGACCGCGACCTATTGGGGTCGTGGAGCCGAGCTGAAGGACGATCCCTCGGACGTCGAGGTTTCGGATGCCTTGGCGGCGGATCTGAAGACGACCGACTACGCGACGCCGAACGAATCTGGAACGTTTATCGACATCATGCGATTGACGAAGACGGGTCGTTACAAGTCGATTCTGGATCACACGATTGGCTCAAAGGTCTACGACACGATCGGCCGAACGCTAACCGCAAACACCACGTTTGGCGGCCAGGCGATCATCGACCTCGGTACCGGCTCGATCAAGCTCACCGGAGCGATTATTCCGACGAACATGAAGCTGTTCTTCCGCGCAACTCCTCGATTCGTGCGAGTTAGCGAAGGCATTGCTTCGAACTATCGCGGCGTGAGCATGATCTTTGACGATCGCGCGATGAGCGAAACGAGCTTTGCTGGCATGTCGGGCATGGTCTTCAACAACGGCCCATTGTCCGGCTTGACCAGCGCCGATCACCCGCCGGTTGATCGCTACACGATCTCTTACCTGCGGACCTCGACGGAAGGCTCGGAAGCAGCGGCACCCTACATGCGCACCTTGCGCGTGGGAATCAAGCTGCCTTACAAGCCGAAATTGAACCGAAATGGCGTGCTGGAGCGATTCACGGTCACCCGCGGAATCATCAATGGCACGTCGTACCAAGTTGATCCAGTCAACAACGCGCTCTATACGACCGTTGAGAATCTGGATACAACGGTAACCGTGTCCTACACGGCAATCGATGAAGGCGGCAATTCGTTTAACATAACGTCCACCGGAACGGTCGGACTGGTTGGCGAATCGGCAGAGTCGAAAATTCCTATGGAGCAAGGCTTGAACGAGTCGGCGGTTTCGCTGGCCGTCGATCCTATGCTGCCGGTATTCAGCAACCCGTTTGGCTTGCGAAGACCAGGCCTGGTTTGGATGGTTTGGACCAGCCAGCGGGCGGGAACGCCGGACATCTTCATGCAGTCGGTTGCGCCAAAACTGATGGCAGAACCGGGAGGCAACAAGTAGCAGGAAATTTCTGCAAAATTGCTTGCCGAACAATTACAGGCAAAATGGCGACCACGAACGAACGAATTCGAGCGTGGTCGCCGTCTGTTTTTGTGTATCTCGGCGGCGGTGGTGGCGTTGACACAGACTCCAGACCGATGATAAGATAGGGAGGCTAAAGGGGACTTCCCCACGGACAGTACGATGGCAAAGAAATTAAGCAGCGTTCTAGGGATTGATGTCGGATGTCAACAGATCAAGATCGCCGAGGTCAAGATGCAAGGACGCGAGCCGTCGATTACTGCATTGGCGATCGGCGATACACCGCCCAATGCGGCCGACCACACCGGCGTTTATGACGTCGACGAGGTCGCAGCCAAGGTCAAAGAGCTCATTCAGCAATCTGGCGCCAGCTCGCCTTTTGCGGTGATTTCCATCTCTGGACAAGCTTCGGTACTCGTTCGCACTCTGGAAGTGCCGAAAATGAACCCGAAAGAGCTTGGCGAGCACATGCAATGGGAAATTACTCGCAACGTGCCCTTCGCCGAAAGCACCGTCGTACACGATTTCAAGGCTTTTGAACCCTCGGACGCCGCCGCGCAGAACCTGGACGTGGTGATGGCCATTTCACCGCAATCCGCGATTGATTCCTTGGTGGCAATCGTTCAGAAAGCGGGTAAGAAGCCGGCTGCGATTGACGTTGAGCCGCTTGGCCTCGCTCGGTCGCAATCGAAGAGCTATACCCAGCACAACGCCAACGACACCATCTGCGTGGTTGATATCGGCCATTTGTCGACTTCGATCAATATGTTCAAGAACGACCAGCTCTTGATGCCGCGCGTCGTTCCGATTGGCGGATTCCAATTTACGCAGGCAATTGCTGCGACGCTGGGAATGCCGGAAGACGCCGCCGAAACCGCCAAGCAAGCGGAATGCGCGATCCCCGAGGATGCAGGCGTGTTGCCCACTGCTGATCCATTTGGGGCCACAAGCGCGTTTGAAGCCTATAACCCGTTTCCGACGCCTCCAGGCGACCCTTCTGTGCCCGCTGCGCCGGTCGCCGACGCGCCAGCACCGTATTCACCTTATTCGGCGGCCGACGACGTTACGGCCGACAACCCCTACGCGGCGGCCTACGCGGACCCGACTCCTGCTCCAGAAGACGTCCCGCCTCCACCG
>CAYRAX010000024.1:0-4021 GCA_964422285.1 uncultured Chthonomonas sp. | reverse complement strand
ACCGCCAGCCGCAGACACACCAGCGTTCATCGCGCCGGCACCAGTGCCCGCCAGCTCCGGCGATGTGCGCTATTACAACGCGATCGCCCCGATCCTAGACGAATTTCTTTCGGAAGTGCGCCGTTCGGTCGATTATTTCAAGTCCAAAGGTGGGGAAGTGGACACCATTTTGCTATGCGGTGGCGGCTCCAAATTGCGCGGTCTCGCAGGCTTTTTGAACCGCACGCTCAACATTGATGTCGTGATGCATGATCCGCTGAGGAACATGCCCGTCAACGCGAAACGTCTTGAGACCGGTATTCTGGAAAAGCATCGAGCAGAATTTGCGGTCGCCGTCGGTAACGCTCTGTACATTTGCTTCGACTAATTTAGTGGATACATGAAACTTAACCTACTTCCTAGTTCAATATCCAAAGGTGCGCAAGCTAAGACGGCCCTTATCGGCTCGTTGATCATGTTGCTGGCATGCATCGCCGCCGCGGTATTTTTGATCTCATCGTCCAGCAAGGCCATGCAAAACGCGAAAGATGAGGCCGCGAACTCCGAAGGCCCTGCAAAAATGGCGCTTGCCGAGGCACAAAAGGCTGATGCAATCGTCGCAGAGGGCGGCGGCTTGCAGCGCAACATCGACCTCACCGATGCGATCGTGGCGCACAACACGAAGTACACGCGCTTCTATCGCCGTATTCGAAGCTACATCCCCGGCTACTACCGCATCAACTCGATGTCGGTTGCCCCAATCAACGAGTCTTCCTGCCAATTGACGCTGTCTGGCGTGCTCGCGACCTATCAGCAATACGCCGACCTCTCGCTTGCCTTGATGCGGATTCCTGGCGCGACGATGGTAGGGCGATCCAATTTCACGGTTTATGACACGAAGGTGCCGAATTTGATCGAAACTGACCAAGTCGGATTGCCTCACGCTTCCGATGCTGAGCGAAAGCCACCGTTGGCGGACAAGGGCTCGGATGCCCAACTCACCTACCTGATGGCTGAGGCAGCCAAAGGTACCACTGGATTTGCAAACGTGGGCAACTTCGGATCAGGTACGACCCTCGCTCGCGGAGCATCGCCAAAGTGGAACGATATTACGATGGTGGTGACGCTAGTGCAAGATCCTTCAGTTCCTGTTGGCGAAGCACTTACCTACGATTTTCGCGTTCCCAGCGCGGCGGACACGCTCAAGGCAGCGGCTGGCGCAGCACCAGCTGGCGGTGCCGCTCCTGCTGGCGGACCCGGCGGACCTGGCGGGCCAAATGGGCCGATTGGTGGCGGAGCTACCGAGCGCGTCGTGGGTGGAGAGGACCGGTAACGAGGAGATTTATCCATGAAATTGCAACCGCTCACATTTTGGATTTCTGGCATCTGCCTCGGCGTGGGAGTTTTGTCTTACGCGTTCTTCCAGCACTACAAGCCCAACAAGGAAGAAGAGCAGAATTACGTGACCTACAAGGAGCAACTTGATGCTGAGGCGGCTAAGCTGCCGCAAGCGAAAAAGCGCGTGGCTGATGCTACCGAAAAGCTCCGGCTAGCCGACGCAGCTTGGCAGGGCATCGTCGAGCGCAAGACGCCGCCAAATAGCCTGGAACGTGGCGGAATCAACTTGGCCGCGAACAGGTACCAACTGGTGCTGAACGCGCGCAAATTCAGGAATTCGATCCAGCTTGCCGTGAATAACCAAGTCCGCAAAGGTGGAATCAAGGTAATCACCGGTCCAACCATTCCAGAGTTTCCAAATGATCCTCTGACCATCGTTGACACTGGGATCAATTACCCCGGCTTCCCGTTCCCGATTTTGATCTACAACCTGGGGTCAGTCGAGGTTGAAGGCAATTTCGACCAAATATTGAATAATGTCGAGGCCTGGAACACGATGCCGAACTATATCGCGGTGACGGACGGTCTGAGAATTGCAGGTACGTCGCCTGTTCTGCGCGGAACCTACAATTTGACCGTCATCGGCTTCATTCGAGGCGACCAGATTTCGCCGCCCGTGCCCGCTGGGCCAGCGGTGGACGGTGGAAATGCACCTGGCGGCGGCGGTGGAGTAGGACTTTCGGGCGCATCCGGGCCATTTGGTGGTTCGGGCGAGGCTTCGGCGAGAGGGCGATAACAACCATGAAAAGCAAGACATTTTTCACGAGTTTGGCAATTTTGGCGCTCTTTTTAGTCGTGAGCGGCTGCGGTGGTGGCGATGAGTCTGGCGTAGACCCGAATGCTTCGGGGCCCGCTACTGGGCAGCCTGGTCCGGATTCAGCCGGTGGTCCCACTGGTCCGAGCGGCCCCGCTGGTCCTGGCGGTCCTGCTCCCGCACCTGCTGGGCCTGCGCCCGCAGCACCCGCTGGCTCACCGGCACCTGAAAAGAAAGCCGTGAACGGCGTAATTTTGACCGCGCAAGCAGGCGTTCCAGTGACCGCGACGGCTGATCCAACCTTGGCAATCACGAAAGGCTTCGCGATGGCCAAGTACTCGAAGTCACGGGTTGACCCCTTCGCGCTCCTCGCTTACGAAAAACAATTTGAATCTTCGCAAAGCGCGGCTCGGATCGTGGATGAGCTTGGCGGTTTTACCACCATGTTTACGCCGGAGAAGGAGCCCGAGGACGAAGGCGAAGTCACCGTGCCCGCGCCTCCAGGTTTGCGCCTTGCGGGAATCATTCTCGGCAACGGAATCGTTGCTTTGCTCGAAATTCAGGGTAAGGTGGTCGACATTCGGCCCGGTTCGATTGTCGCCGAAGAGTGGGTGGTAGCTTCTATTGACGAGGAAAAGGCCGTTTTGAGAAGGCTGAACAAAAAACGACCGCACGAAATCGTCGTTCCGCTCGTCAGCAAACTAGACCTAGGCAATGGCGCTGCGGATAGCGGCGGCGGCTCTGGCGGTGGTAGCGGAAGCGGCCCCAATGGACCTTCGGGCGGTGGCGAGCGCGGTGCTCGCGGTGGCGGACGCTCGCCAGAACAGGGCGATCGCTAATTGAATTTGTAACGAATTGTGGATGTGAACTTCTAAGACTGTAGTAGGTAGCAAATATGAAAAAGTTGTTCCAATTGACGTTAACGGCCGTGATCGGCCTTTTGATGGTTTCGGCACCAATTTCGGCGCGTGCGCAAATTGATCCCAAGGATCGAATTATCCCGTCGCTTGAATTTAATGATGCCGACGTGCGAGACGCTCTGCGAGTCCTGTTTAAGACGGTCAACGTGGCATACGTGATCAACAGCGACGTTCAAGGCACCGTCACTTGCAGTCTGACGAACGTTCCGTTTGAGACTGCGCTCCGCAACATTCTTTCCCAAGTCAACGCGACTTATCGCGTGGAAGGCGGCGTTTACACGATCCTTGTGAAGCAAGATTCCGGTTCGCGACCGGTCGGTGACGGAGGCGACGGCGGCTTTACGACGCCGGTAGCTGAGAAAGACGTCTATCCGACGATTATTCCGATACGACATGCCGACCCTATGCTGATCATCCGATTGCTGAACTCTGAATGGGATATCACGATGTCGCCCGAAATGTCTGCTCTCGCAGGTGGTGCTAGCGGCGGATTCGGAAGCAGCGGCGGCGGATTTGGCAGCGGCTTCGGCGGCGGTAACAGTGGCTTTGGCGGCGGCTTTGGCGGCGGCAACAGCGGCTTTGGCGGCGGATTCGGCGGTTCCTCTGGCGGTTTCGGCGGCGGCTCGATGGGCGGCGGCGGAGGCTTCGGACGCGGGTAACATTGGACGATACACGATACGCTACGGAAGGATATGACCAAGATGATGTTTTCTAATTTGCGCCAGAAGCTCGCAATCGCAGCTTTGATTGGGCTGTGTTTTGTGGGCCAAATCGCGAACGCACAGGATCAGCGCCTCGCCAAACGAGTTGACCTGTTCCTCAAGGATGCCGACCTACTGGCTGCTACTGAGATGCTATCTCGCCAGACCGGCATTCGATTCGTGATTGCACCTGGTTCTGCTGAGTTCAAGAAAATCAACTTGAACCTTCCAGGCGTTACCGCTGACCAAGCAATTGTTTACATTTGCGA
>CAYRAX010000023.1:0-21774 GCA_964422285.1 uncultured Chthonomonas sp. | reverse complement strand
CTCCGAAGACATGGTGAACGCGTTTTCTGGCATTTTGTCCTTGGCGACTTGGGCAGTCGCGCTTAGCCATTAAACGAGTGCCACTTCTAGAAAGTTCGCCAGCAAATAGCCATCGATCCTCAAATACCCACGACCGGGTCGGGGTCCGATTCGACGACCGCGTAGCCCGCGGGAGAGGCATCCACCACTGCCGGGCGGCGAAGCCAAAACGCGAATTGCACACCAAAATCCACCATGATCGAGATCAGGGAGGCAACCGAGGCGGCGACCACGCCCGACCACCCCATCATCCGAAATGCGATCATGCCCACGATCAGCGTTAGAAGGGAAGTCACCATGGCGTAAACCCGCGCAATCGTCTGGTGGATCGCCGTTAGCCGGCCACGCAGATAGCAAACGCACGTGAAGGCGATGGGGAACAGCGCGCCCGCCGCGAACGCCACCGACGCATACGGAATGACTTCGGGTTTGACCCCCAAAACCTGCGCGAAAATGAGCTTGTCCACCCCGCCCAGCCAAAGCGCGAAGCAGATACCGCTCATCGTCAAGGCTGTGCCGATGCTGAACTTCTTGAGCTGTTGGATTGCGGCTTCGGAGACGCCAAGCGCGATGATCACCTCGGTAAGGGCGAATACCGGCGCGCGAAATGTCCAGCCGACCGAGCTACTCACTTGCCAGGCGGCCATGTGCAGCTTATCGTCGCGAAATTGCCCCAGCATCGCGCCGAGCAATGGGATGGCGGTTAGGCCCACAAAGGTCGAGAGCGAAAGCGGCAAGTGGAACCGAATAAGGTCACGATAGGTCAATGGCTCACCGGTTGGCTCGGCGGCTTCAATTTGGGCAAATGCAGGACGCGCGACGTAACTTATGAACATTGCCTCGGCAAAAACCGAGCTCGCCAGCGCAACTCCCGCGACCATCACTCCCGATAGCTTGGTTGTCGCTATAAGCGTAAACCCAACCCCCAGAATGAAGCAAAGCCGCATGGCAGTTCCGTAGCCGATTCCGCGCGTTTTGCTCGCCCGAATCATCACGCCCTGCTGCCAGCGCCGCCAGCCGATGCTCGCGCTCCACGGAAGCATGGCGATGAGCGGCCCGCGAGCGGCTTCGGCGACCTCTGTGCGAATGTGCAGCACATGGTCCATCAGCAGGCCATACAGCGGCGTCGCGGTCACCAAAAGGTGCACAAGCGTCGTGAACCCCCTCAACATCAGTGAGAAATTTCGAAGAATGTGGATGCGCGCCCGGTCCGTCGCCAGCGTCGTTGACGTTGAAAGCAGGTCGATGATCGGGCTTTCGATCCAAAGCGCAATGCCCATCACCACCAAAAACGCGGCGGTATGGGTGACCGAATCGGGTCGCATGGAAATGAGGCGCACCGAAACCGGCCCCTCGATCGACATGAGAATCCACGATGCCGCGAGCGGAAGATAGAACGTGAGGATGGTCCGAATGGACAACGGGGACGACATCGCAGGCCATAGGGTACCAGGTCCCAGGCGCGCGAAACGCCGAGCGGGACCTATTGCTAGGTTCAAACTGGGACCAATCCGGCCCCTAAGTCCCGGGCCAATGGTCACGGGACCTTGTTACATTGCCCCATGTTTTGATATCGTAATTGCACCGGAGAAATCCGGCGACATCCCCAAAAGAGGTCGAAATATCTGGAAGCCGGGCGAGCTGGTTCCACGAAACTAGCGCTCCCCCGCCCGGGGACCCAGTCTAGGTCTTGGAGTACCTGACAATAGAAAAACGGAGAGTAAAACCCGTTCCATTCGGGGGCCGCAAATAAACGGCCCCCACTTTTTTTGGAACCTACTTGGATTCGGTCCTGAAGGTCATTCCCAAGCCTCGCACGGGACTTCGGTTGCTTCGTACCCCGTCGTGTCCCCGGTCATGTAGTTGTCTGATGCAGACGACCACCAAGAGCGGTACGACCTAAAGAACGGATTGTTGGAGGGCAATCCATAGGCGGGGTTCTTGCTGGGGTCGCCGAAATCACAATCATTCCAGCGGAACAGATTGAAGTAGTTTCGTAGCACAGTTTTCGAACCATATCCTCCCGTGTATTCGTCTAGCCATTTTCGATTACCTGTCCCTGAAACGAGCGTGCTAGTTGCAGTCTCAAACCAGTCGCCAGCATTGGAATACTGTATTCGTCGCAGAGAGTTCTTGCTCGCGTCTTTGTATGGCAGAGATTCCGAGTACGCGTCATCCCAGGTCGGTTGCCCGGTTGTCGCGTCGTTCAGTCGAGCGACAAGGTGTTCAAGGTCCTTACGGCTTGAGGTGTCGACAGACGCATATCCTGTGTCGTAGGCACCGGTTGATTGCGCGGTCTGCCATGCGCTGGACGTGGCGAATACGTTGAAGCCTGCGTCATACGTCCCGTTCACGGTTTTACAAGCAATGTAAAGGTTGCGCATTTCTGTGTACAGTTGATTGGCCAGCGAATGCTTGTAATAGTCTTCATTAGAGTCGTAGTATCGGAAAGAACCAATCGTGCCAAACGCGCCAGGCGCTTGCCGCATTACGTTGGTTCGGAATGGATACTCGACTGATGTGTCGAAGTGATTGCGACGGAACAGATTGAAGCGTCCGCCGTTGCTTTCAATGCCAGTTTGACAGTCTATCAGATCGTTGAAGGTAACGCTCGTCCCGCATATATAGTCGTCGCAATAGATACCACAGACGTCATCTTCAAGCGATCCATCGACACGTTCCTGCGTCGCTCGCCCGCGCCATTTCACGCCTTGGATGAGGTTTTGGTGGATTACATTGCCGATCTGAACCAGGCTGCGGCCCACATAAATGGCTCCGTAGTCGGTGACGTCTTTCACGCAATCCTCAAACGTGTTGCCTTCGACTATGTTTTGTGCCCCATGGATTCTCACCGCGATGCCAGAAAGGTCAGAAAAGTAACATCCATAAACACGCGTACCGATGTTCCAACCGGTCATTTCTAGCACGCCATTATAGGGCCACATTACGCCACCGGTTGCAAAGATACATGAGTAAACCTGGATGTTATCAGAAGTCAGGGTGCGAACAGCATCAATCGATGGCGCATTCGCGTGGTTGTATTCATGTGTAAAGTCCCTTCCGGCATCAATTTTGAGGTGTCCGCGCAAACCGTCTTCGAACTCGCATTCCTTGATTTTGACGTTACGACATCGCGACAGTGACAGGCCCTGGAAGCCCTGGTTCCGAAACTTGCAATGATAAAAGTAGACGGGATTCGAAAGAGATACGCCGTTCATCCGATCTACCTTGACACCGACTCCTCGACCAGTACCTACCATTACGTTTTCAATCGTCAGTTGCCTCGTCGTGTCTACCGTATCATCCCCAATGGTAATCGGCATGCCCCAATTTGTGGATGCGTCTGGGCCGGTTGGCCAGGCAACTTCGATGAGCTTGTTGGCCTCGGTGTCCGGCAAAGTTGTTCCTGACATATTTGGGCAAACAAAGTAGATGCGCCCATTGCTCGGGTTAAACACCATTTCACCCGGTTCGTCTAGAAACTCTGGCGCATTCATGAGCGTGAACCGTTGCTTCTTATTGGGAAGCGTCGCCATGCCGCCCAAAACTGCACCGAAGGGATTTTGCATGAATGTCACGCCAACGTACCGGTGCGTGGTTTCTAGCGGTCCACCTACCGGCCCTGTCGAATACTGCTCTCGCTCGATGAAAGCGACGCGAGCCATGGCACAATCCGCGTCCCAGTCGTGGAAGGTGATACCCCATGTCCAGTCGTTCTCGTGGTTACCCGAAGGAACATTGAACAGGCCCGGGTACGATTGTGTACCGGTGTAGGGGCTTATCGTACTTTGCTCCCACAGCGTTTGGGTCCCGCCGTCCACGCGCGTCCATCGGTAGGTTGGATCATCTGGGTTGGTACCCCTTACCGGTTCAGCGTACTTGAGGGGCACGCCCTGATAGGTGACAGTCGGCCAGTGCCGCGGTAAGGCAGTGCTGAAGTCCAGATACTTGTGGGCCTTGATTGGATCAAACGCCCAACTTCCCAGAGAATCGTATCGAGATCGCTCTTGACCAGTGCCTGGTGACCCTTCGTTGAACTGCACCCAACAAATCTGCACGCTGGAAGGAAACCGCCCGTGCCAAGGATCGTCTGTTGGAACGCCGGAGTGGATTTCGCTAGTGCAGTCAATGGGGCTACCCTCGGTTTCAGAGGACAAGTCCCAAGGGACCGAATGACGAGTACTAGTTCCGCCGACTGCAACCCCGTGAACAATTCTGGTTCGAAGCCTGGCGGGAATGCTGTATTGCGTGCCCGTCGAACTGTTCGCTATCGGGTCTGCGCCTTTAATGGTCAAAGCACCGGTCCCGTCGGGCCACGGTACGAAGTACAGGCTTTTGCTTGCGTTGATTGGACTGTTAGAATCAGGTTTACCGACGCGAATTTGTCCGCGAACGTAGTAAGTTATTGGCTCGAGGGTCGTGCGGGTGCCCGCGAGGCACTCTTTGATGTGCTTGGCCAGCAGAGCGGTGTCGTCGCGGCCCCAATCGGCAAAGGACGAGGTCGCCGAGGCACTAAGTGCCACAAGGAGTAAAACAAGTTTACGTGTCATGGAGATTCTCCTATTCATGCCTTCTGCGCATGATAAACTAGCATACACGACAGTCCTAGTACTTTTCCAGATTTCTTTGGATTTTTGTGCTTCTCGTGTTACAATGCGTACATGGGCAGAAATTGTGGTTTGGTGATGTTCGTATTGCTGGCTTGCCAAGGCGGAGCCGCTCCGCCGCAGTACAAAGCGACGAATCTTGGTCTGCTACCCAGCAATGCGGTAGGCGGCAAAATTAACAGCTTTACATCTAACGATCGCATTATTGTTGCACCGCGCAATGGTGTCGACAATTTGCCGCCGTTCCTCCACACCAAGGGTTCATTGGTAAATTTGAGAGCGCAGTGGTCGTCGCGCTACATCTCACCATACATTTACACTAATGACAGCGGTAATTTTTTGGATCCAGATAACATTTTTTTCGACCATGCAGGATCGGAGGCACTGTATCTTCATCCCAATCTAGAATTCTCAACGTCCATCTACGCCAACGGCATGACTGATCGATACGTGTACGGTGCCGAGCTAGACACGCCCCATAGCCAAACCTATACCGGCGGCTATTACTACGAAATTGCTACCGGTGAGTATCACTACATCGACCCATTCCTAGACAATCAGAACACGGTTGTTCTGGCAATGACCAATAGCGGATACATGGCGGTCGCGCGCGGCCCCGGCCAGCGCTGGGTAACGGGCAATCCACCTGCCCCGATTGAAGTGTGGAAAGATGGCGTCAAACTGAAGAATTCGGGCGAGACCCTGGATAAAGTCTTCATGAACAGTAAAGGTCAGTTTGCCGGGACCAACCTCATTAGCGGTGATTACTTCAGCATCTTTGACGGTGCCACCGTAAAGCGCTATGACGCCCATTTTTTCGGCAGCTACGGGAATTTCGTTGCGGGAATAAGCGACGATATGACTGTCCTATTGTACGGAGAAAATGAAACAAGGCGTAGTAGCCTGTTTAAAGATGGTAACTACTACACTTGGCAACAAGCGTGTCCCGAACTGGGCACGATGGAGGTCGGTCACGGCGTGATGCGCGATGATGGTTCGGTTGCCGCGATCGGAATCCAAGGCGGCAAGGGCTATTTGCTTCGCTTCACCCCCGTCCCCGAGCCAGCGTCTCTGGTTGCTTTGGGTGCTGGGTTGACGCTGTTGCTACGCCGACGCCGACCAGTTCGCTGACGCCACTAACGCCGCGAAGGTATTCTTCCGATTCAAGGAACGGTGAAACTGCAACGATGACGGAAGTGATCATGCCCAAGATGGGCGACGGCATGGAAGAAGGCACCCTGGTCGAATGGCTCAAGTCCGACGGATCCAAGGTCAAACCAGGCGAAGTGATCGGCACGATCCAAACCGATAAGGCGACTTTGGAGCTCGAATCGCCCGGGAGTGGAATCCTTTCCGGGTTCCTCATCCAGCCTGGCCAAACCGTACCTGTTGGCGTTCCGATTGCCGCTTTGCTCAAAGACGGCGAAGCGTTGCCCGGCACATGGGGCGGCAGCAACGGTTCTGCGCCCGCTGCGCCCGCCAAAACGGAACCTACGCCTGCGCCTAGTGCGAGCGTCGTGGCTTCGGTTCCCGCGGTTCCAAGCGGCCGAATTAAGGCCTCTCCGCTCGCACGGAAGGTAGCCGAAACCTTAGGAATTGATCTCGCCAGCGTCGTGGGAACCGGCCCCGGAGGTCGCATCACCGAAAGCGACGTCCGCACCGCGAAGCCCGGCACAAAGGCACCTACGCCAGTCGCCGCGGTGGCACCAATCGCCGCCATCACCGCTTCCGACGAAGACAAGCAGGTGCCGCTTAACCGCCTGCGACAGATCATCGCGGAGCGAACCACGCACTCCAAGCAAACGGTCCCCCACTTTTATGTCACCGTTGAAGTGGATATCGAGGCAATCCAGGCACTGCGGGATATGTTTGAAAAAGATGGCAGCGGCAAGGTCAGCATCAACGATTTTGTGGTCGCGGCAAGCGTCCGTGCGCTGCAGGAAATGCCCGAAGTCAATGCGTCGTTCCAGGGCGACCACGTGCTGCAATATGGCGCGATTCACATTGGAATTGCCGCCGCTGTCGAGGATGGCCTGCTGGTGCCGGTCATCAAAAATGCCCACGCAAAGACCCTGCGCCAGCTTAGCGCGGAAAGCAAAGAATTGGTGACGAAGGCTCGAGCAGGAAAATTGCACCCCGACGAGATGTCCGGCTCAACATTTAGCATCAGCAACATGGGGATGCTGGACGTGGACACCTTCGGAGCGATCATCAACGAACCCAATTGCGCGATTGTCGCGATCAGCTCGGCGCGCAAAAAGCCAGTCGTGGTCGGCGATGATGAACTCGAAATTCGCGAGCGCATGAACATCACCGGATCGTTCGATCACCGCGTGGTGGATGGTGCGCTGGGCGCGAAGTTCGTGAACGTGCTTCGCAGCTACCTCGAAAACCCGACTCGGTTGCTTTCTTAAGGCATCGGGACGACGAGTCGGCTTAGTCGCTCAAGCTCGCCTTCATCGACGTCGCCCATCAGCACGAGAGTGGCTCCGTTTTGGGTCCAGCTTTTAGACCTTAGGCCCTCGCCCGCCTGGTTTTTCAGGCGCTTGCCGTCAACCTTTCCGTTGGTGACAATGAGCGTAATCCGGCGGCCATTGGCCATGTAAATTTGGGCAATCGATCGATCTGGCTTCCGACCGATCAACCGCGAATTATGCAGCTGCGCGCCACTGCTTTGCGGCAAATGTAGGGCGGGCAGGCCGGTGGCGAGGCTATCGCGCTTCAGCCTGGTGTAGGGCGTCACCAACTTCGCCCCTTGACGTTTGATCGTGAATTCCGATGGGTCGATGGTTGGCGACATGTTGATGCGGGTGAACTCGAAGTAACCCACGCGGGTGCCGACGCGGTCGAATAGCTCACGCTTCAAAATGAGGCCAGTGGCTTCATCGACGTTGACGCGGGTCAGCACATTTCCGTTCTGGTCTCGGGCAGCAATCTCAACCGTTTTCAACCCGGCAATTGCCGGTCCTGGGTTAACCGAAACCGCGTTCGGATTGCGCATGAAAAGGCCGCGAAGCCGACCGATAACTTCGTCGCGCAAGCGTGGGCCAGAGTCGATTTCGTTCGTTTTGGGGTCGTAGTGCTGGCGGAATCGCGCATTTTCGACGATGATGTGGCCAGCCCATGCCGAGCCCGGCGCAAATTCGGTGCGGCTGTTTTCGAGCGCGACGACCACATTTTCGATGTTGCGGTATCGCTCGCCGTCTAGCATAAACTCAACCACGCGTTGGCCACGGTATTTTTGCTGGCCCACGCTGGCAAACATCTTCCTGATGATGGGATTGATGTTGGCGGGCAAAGGTTGTTTGCCTTCGTGTCCTGGTGGTCGGCGCGGCTTGGGACCCAGCGGATTGCTGCGCTGGGCAAACGCGGCCGAGGCCAGTGCCAGGCAGACGATTACAATGGCGAAAGGTCGGTTGGTGCCCATTCGTCGCCCTCCATCAACGATCCGTCATTGCGGTCCATGGTCAGCTCGCCTGCGCTGCTGACATCCAAAATCGCCACCGAGTCGCGGTGCGCCGAGACCAATTGCGCTTCAATCGTCGGCGTCTTAGCGGCGACGGCGTCCGGCATGGTAGCCGCTTGCTTCGGTGAGAACATGCTGAAAAGGATGGTTGCCGCTGCAATCGCGGTTGCCGGCACGAGCCAACGAGAAATCCGGTTTTGCGTAGCGCGCGGCCTCGCCACGCTTTGAAGCTTTTCATTCAGCTCGCTGCGCCAAGCCATGCTGGGCACCTCGTCAGAAACTTGCTTCAGCAAAGGGGCTACTCCCGAAGACTCGACCAATTTGGCATCCAAAATGGCCTCTTCATGCGGCGTAAGCGCCTCTTCATTCATCAATTTTGCGATTAGTTCTCGGTCCAGCAGATTTCATTGACCTCCTGGCGGTAGGCCAAAACGCTCGCCTTAAGGTGTGCGCGAGCCAAGAAAAGTCGGCTTTTTACGGTCCCGACTGGTACGTTTAATGTTTCGGCAATTTCTTCGTACGCCATATCTTCGGCGTCGTGTAGGATCAAAACTGTTCTAAGCCGCTCGCTCATGGTGGAAAGGCTTTGCTCAACCAAGTCCATCAACTCGCCATCCATTACCAAACTTTCTGGGTTCCATCGTTCGTCGGCGACCTGCCATTCCTCGGCGTCCGGATCGGCGGGTTCCAGGTTCAACGTATTGGGCGAGCGCTCTATCTTGCGCGCTCGATCAATGCACAGATTATGAGCGATGCGAAATAGCCACGTGCGCAGGCTCGATCGGCCATCAAATCGGTCAAAGGCTTGAAACGCCTTAACGAACACTTCTTGGGTGATATCGAGGGCGTCTTCGGGATCCTTGACCATCCGTTTGACGTAGCCTAAGATGCGGTTCTGGTACGCGTCAACGATGAGGCCAAACGACTCGAAGTTTCGCTGACGGCACTGAGCCACCAGCGCTTGCTCGGCTTCGGCGTTTAACCTTGTCACAATTCGTATTCCAGTGCCACTTGAGGCAAAGCTCATCTTACAGGGCCGAGACGCTCGATCCCACCCGATAGTTCACCGTTGGTTTACCTGATTTGGGCTCAAAACGCGTCTGGGAAGCTTGGCCATAAATGAGCGTGCTCGACCGGGATTACCCTGGCCGAGCACGCAGTAGTTTAGCTAAGTTCTAAGCTTAGAACCGGATGCCAACGAACACGCCAAAGCCATTAACTTCGCTTCGGCTGTTGCCAACATACTTGGCTTCGACGAAAATCGGGGCTTGTGCCTTCGAAATTTCGTAGCCGATGCCAACTTGGTAGCCAAAGCCGGTGTTGTTTTTTCGGTTGCCCAGCTTGTCTTTTTCGCGGGTGAGGCCGATGCCTGCGCCTGCGAAATAGTACATGGTGTCGCTGCGACCGATGAAGTTGATGAGAATCGGAACGTGTCGGAAGTCGTTCTTTTGGTAGTAGTCAGCTGAAATGCTGTACGAAGCGCTCATGTTTGAACCTTCGCTGGGGTACTTCAAATCGCCGAGTTTGTACTCAACGCCGCCACCGAACCAGGTTTTGCCAGCCTTCTTGGCTTGGTCCATGTTGGGCCAGAACATGCCCAGTCGGACGCTAAGGCCGAGGGGCTTGGTTTCTTGGGCGAATGACGTAGTCGTCAGCGAACCGCCGACGATGGCGAGAGCTGCGGCATAGATAAAAGCTTTTTTCATCCTTGTGTTACCTCCACAGGTCGCGCGGTTGAACTCGCAAACACGACCGTGCTTGGAACACTTATACCCGACGTTTATTGCCAAAAGTGCCCAAGGCCGAGCCTGTCAGCAATATCTGGGACCAAGGACCCGCGTCTACGCGGCTCGTTTCGTCAAGACGTCGTCGCCATCCAGCAATTCGAAGCTGATCTTGCGGATCGTCGGCAAGCACGTCATGAACGCGTCGACAACGCCGGGATCAAAGGCCAATTCGCGGTCAGATTGAATCTGCTCGATGGACTTTTCTTCGCTAAACGCTGGCTTGTACGGCCGCGAAGACCGGAGAACGTCGTAGACATCTGCGACGGCGGTGATGCGGGCCGCGAGGTCGATTTCCTCTCCCGCTAGGCCATAAGGGTATCCCGTGCCATCCCATCGCTCGTGGTGTTGCAACGCGACGACGGCGGCCAGATCGACGAACTCGCTGCGCCGAACTTCGCCAAATCCGATGCCAAGTTCTTCGCATCGCGGTGGCTTGTATTGAGCCTTCAAAATCGTGTGGCCAATTTCGCAGTGGGTTCGAATGACGCTGGTTTCGTGCTCGGTCAGCTTGCCAGCCTTGCGAAGAATGTTGTCGGAAATTCCGAGCTTGCCAATATCGTGCAGCATCGCGGCGAGCAGCAACTTGTCCTGATATTCGCGGTCAAGTCCCATTTGCTTGGCGATCACGCTGGCGTAATAGCCAACGCGCAGGGTATGGTTGCCCGTTTCCTGGTCGCGGCATTCGCTGGCTTTACTCAGTCGCCAAACGACCTCAATCCTCGATTCGCGCAGTTGCTCGTGGTCATCGTGGCTGATTTGCGGGGCTGCCTTCGCGGGCTCGGCGCGGTGGCTAGCTTCCAAATGCTGCGAAATCGAACTCAGGCGGAACGCGATTTCGGTTACATCCACCGGCTTGCCAACAAAGTCGGTTGCGTTCAACTCAAGCGCGCGGCTGAGCAAAACGTGGTCATCACGTTGTGCCAACATCAACACGGGCGTGTGGATGGTTTCGGCATGCCGTCTGAGCTCAGCCAGGACCTGGAGCCCATCGCCATCGGGCAGCCACATATCCAAAATGATTGCGTCCACTGGGTTCGCCTTGAGAATTTCGCGGCCCAAACCGGCGGTAGGGGCGCTATGCATGGACCATTCAAGGTCATGTTGGCGTACGGCGTGGTGGATGGTCTCTCGAACACTGAGAGCATCGCTGATGAGAAGCAATGTTTTTGGCATGGATCAGGTTCCTGGCGGCGCACCGCAACCTGAATTTTCGGCAGGTTCGCGCGAATCCTAATGGCTGGCGGAAAGTTCGCGCATCATTTCGTTGCCCAAAATCTGTTCGGCTTCGTCATCGGGCCAAAGCTCAAAGACGCCCTGATTGAACCCGTAACCCGTTTGGGCCCATTCGCCATGGACAAAGGTGCCCGTCCAAGTTCCACGATAATCCAAACACGGCGCGGCCCCCATGGCGACGGAGGTCGAGCAATAGTTCTTTCTGAGGTTGACTTCGCCGGTACCAGAATAGGTGCCGACCATCTCAAATCTGCCGCTCATGTCGGTTCCTGAACCCACGATGAGCCCATTGCGAACTTCCAATTGAGCGCGCATCGTACCGCGAATGCTGTCTTGAATCCAGAATCCGCTCCAGGGTCCAGAGGTTTCATCCAGTGAGCGTTGGTTCACTTCACTTAATTTAACGCTCAATTTTGGTCAATCGTTTCGAGCGGCTTCAATAATAATTTCGCGAGTCAATTTCGCCGTGTCAATGAGTCCTTGACGGCTAATGCACTCGTCGTGGGTGTGGATTTTGTCCATGGCGGTTGCCACGACGATACAGGGCACGCCTTTTGCGTTGTAAACGTTTGCGTCGCTCCCACCCAGGGTCGTGCGCAGACTCGGCTCAAAGCCCATTTTTTTCGACGCCTTCACCGCGATTTGTATGCAACGCGCATCTTCCGGCACGTGATAGGCATTGTAGTGGCGTTTGTGCACGATATCTACGGTCGTATTCCATTCGGTCGCCGCGGATTCGAAGCACTGAATCATATGGTCGACTTGTGCATCAAGTTCGGCAACGTTGGTGCTCCTCGCTTCGGCGCGAATGCTGACCGATGGGCAGACTACGTTGGTCGCTGTCCCACCTTGAATCACACCCAGGTTCGCGGTGGTCTCGGGTCCAATACGGCCAATCTTCATCTTCGAAATGGCGGTCGCTGCAACTTGGATCGCGTTGATACCTTTTTCCGGATCTTTGCCCGAGTGCGCTGGTTTGCCATGAATGAGGATATCGAGTTTGTCGTGGGTGGCGGTTCGATTGACAAAAGTGCCGACTGGAGGGCCGGTATCGAGCACGTAACCGAAGTCTAGGTTCAGGTCTTCGTTCTTCAACGCCGCCGCGCCTTTGAGCCCAATTTCCTCGGCGCAACTGAATAGCAGAACGACGTCGCCGTGTGGTTCGGGGTTTTCGAGCAGGGAATGTACGGCTTCAATCGCCGGTGCCATGCCGCCGTGGTCATCTGCACCCAAAATCGTGTCGCTTGCGCTATAAAAAACGCCATCGCGTTCTTCGATAACCAGCCCCGGCGTAGGCTCAACCGTATCGAAGTGGGCGGACAGGAATATTCTCGGCGCATTCGGTTTGGTGCCGGGCAGAATCGCGATGAGGTTGTTTGCGTTACCGCCGATTTCGGCACTTGCATTGTCTTCATGAACTTCCAAGCCGAGCTTTATCAAATACTCCTTTGTCCACGCCACGATTTCCTTTTCTTGTAACGAGGGAGCATTGATATGGCAGAGGTTCAAAAACAGTTCGACAAGTCTCGATTCGTTGATCATGGGGTCATCGACGTTTTACCTTGATCAATATGAAGCGCGCGAAACGGGTACATTTGCTATCGCACATGCACAAGGTTACGGTTGAAGATTTTGGGGCATTCGACGTTGAGCCCGGCACAAAGCTCGCGCTGGCTATCGAATCCGCTGGAATGGATATCAGCCACCGATGCGGCGGGCAAGCCAGATGCACGACATGCCGCGTTCAATTTTTATCGGATGAACCCGAGATGGGCGAGGCCGAGCACCACTGTTTATCGGAGGATGAAGTGCTTGGCGAATTTCGGCTTTCTTGCCAAGTGCGCGTGGATTGCGATATGCACGTTAAGGTATTGATGCGTGCCAGCGATCAGGGGTGGGATCCCGGAGTTGCCCTCGAACCCTGAACCCATGTCTGGACGAGTTACTGCGCCGCTCATTAGCGCAAAAAAAGCAACCGGCGAAAAGGTTGTTTGCATTACGGCTTATGATTTTCCGACCGCAAAGCTTGCCGACGAGGCAGGCGTTGACCTCATTCTAGTAGGTGATTCGCTGGGAAGTGTCTTATTCGGATTCGCGAATACCATTCCCGTCACGATTGAGATGATGTTGCACCATGTTTCCGCTGCTTCGCGTGGCGTAACTCGTGCGCTCGTGATCGCTGATCTGCCTTTTGGTAGCTACCAGGCATCGGTTGAGGATGCAGTAAACGCGTCAGTTGCGTTGATGAAAGCTGGTGCCGGCGGCGTCAAGCTGGAGGGCTGCTATCCCGAAGCGATCCGCGAAATCCGTCGCGCTGGAATCCCCGTGATGGGACACGTTGGAATGACTCCGCAAAGCTACCACGCCTTTGGTGGACACAAGATTCAGGGCAAAGGCGACACCGGAGGGCAGGTGATCGACGACGCGATTGCTGTCGTGGAAGCGGGCGCGTTTGCGGTTGTTTTGGAACTAATTCCAGCTGAACTTTCTCGCGAAGTTACGCAACGAATTTCTGTCCCTACGATCGGAATTGGTGCCGGAGTGCATTGCGATGGGCAGGTTCAAGTCTTTCACGATATGCTTGGCTACGCCGACAAATCTTTTAAGCACGTTAAGAGATATGCCGAGGTTGGCGCCCAGATTCGCTCGGCGATCCAGGACTATGCCGAAGAAGTGCGCCGCGGAGATTTTCCGGGAGCAGAGCAGAGCTTTTGAAAGTCATTCGAGGCATTTCCGAATTAAGGGCTGAACTTGCTGGACGAGACCGCGTCGGCTTTGTTCCCACCATGGGCTACTTTCATGAAGGCCACTTAACCCTAATGCGCCAAGCCAAAGCAGCGTGCGGTTATTGCGCAGTATCGATATATGTAAACCCTTTGCAGTTCGGCCCGAGCGAAGACCTAGCCAAATATCCACGTGATGAGCAGCGAGACCTTGAACTAGCCGAAAGCGTTGGCGTGGATGTTGTTTTCGCGCCAACCGACGACCAAATGCACCCGCCGACAACGACAAAAGTCATAACATCCAAGGTTTCGGAGCTTTGGGAGGGTCAGCACCGACCCGGACACTTCGACGGCGTGGCAACTATTGTCGCGAAGTTGTTCAATATTGTGCAGCCTTCCGATGCGTTTTTTGGCACGAAAGATTTGCAGCAATTTGCTGTGGTCAGTCAGTTGATCGATGACCTTGCTTTTCCGATAAAACTGCACGCCTGCGAGACGGTTCGGGAGCCAAGCGGACTGGCCATGTCCAGCAGAAATTCATATTTGACGGCGGAGCAACGAGCAGACGCCGCGAAATTGTATGAAATTCTGACGGCGGTGGCGAGCGAGCTTCGTGCAGGTTCGCCAGTGAATGCCGCGATCATGCAGGGCCACCGCGATTTGCACGATTCTGGATTCAAAATCGACTACTTGGCATGCGTTGATGCGCGCACGATGCAAAATATTACAGAAATTTCGGGCACTGCGCGCGTCATTGCGGCCGTAAGATTTTGTGGCGTTCGCCTTATTGATAACGTTCAGGTGCTAAATTCTCAGCAAAATTTGAAACTTGCATTGACAAATTCCGAAAACGTTTTTGGGTAAGATAGCACTAATCCCTTCGGGAATAAGAAAAAAAATGGCTAAGAAAATTGATGACGTAAGCCGCGCACTGAAGCTGCGCGCAAAGCCAAAGAATCAGGGCTTAACTTTTCGACATGGTACAAAAAAGTACGTATTGCCTTTCGAAGTTCGATACCTCGCTTCTGAAGACTACATTTTTGTACACGTTCCGCCAGCGGCAGGAGTTTTGAAAATCACTCCAGAGGGCCTGGCTGAAGTTACCAATGTTGACGAGGCGGTTGCCGCTCAAAAGAGCTTCCGCGCGCCGCGAAAAGCACGACGAGGCTCGCGCGCCGCAAAGTCGAGCGAATTGCCGGATGCCGTGAAATCGGCACTCGCGATGATCCCCGCTGGCCACCGACTCGCTTATGGCAAAGATGGCTCGCCGCGACTCGTTCGCACGCGAAACCGACGCAAATAGTCGATATGGCATTGACGCCAATCGGGCCGAGCAACCAATTTTGGTTGCTCGGCCCGATTATTTTTGCGGCTGACTTTTTCCGGGAATTGCGCCATAATTGTCGTTGTCGCCGGCATAGCTCAGTGGTAGAGCAGCTGTTTTGTAAACAGCGGGTCGCGGGTTCGAGTCCTGTTGCCGGCTCCAGTTTTTAGGTTCAAAATCGCCGAAATTCCATCTTTGATTCAACCGCTGGGAGTGATTGTGGGAGAGATTGGAATGGATTCCTGCAACGATTGTCGGACAGAATCGCCCCTACTTGGGTACATCCTTGGGTAACTAGCGTCAGACTCCCCAGGGAGCTATTCTTTCTGTTTGTTGACTTTTGGAGAAAGTCGTCATCATGCCGTCATTGGCGTCATGCTTCGCTTCCTCGACCGATGACAGGTGGTGAAGTGCATCGTCACTTGCCCAGCAAGCCGTCACGCGAGCCAAGTCGAAACTCACGTTCTCTGCGCATCACGCAGTGCACTTGCGGTCAGGTTCTTGGACACGAACTACAGTGGCGAAAGCTTCTTCGTGCGGCATGCATACTTCCTGGGCGGCGACGAACTGTAGGACAAGGTGAAATGGGCTCTGCTCGCCGAAATCAACGAAGCCGCATGGTCTTCGCTCTATTTCGACAAAGAGCTAGCCGTTCGACAAGCCTTCCACTGGCAAAATCGCGGTCAAGGTGATCAACCACTACGGCGACGAAGAGCTGAAGGTTTACGAGGTAGGGTGATCGTCAAGCGCTTCGGTCGCGAAGCAGAGTCCGTTAAGCACTAGTGCCATGTCAATGGTGTCGAGCATACTAGGGGTGCCCAGCTCGAGCACGTGCTTGGTAACTGTACTGAGCTACGCGGAAAGGCATATTCAATCAGAAATGTTGCCACTTCAGCTCACGGAGTATGCAATTTCAAAAAAAGTCAACTTGCCCCTTGTTTTTTCTAGGGTGCTGCTGTAACATGTGCTTAACTGCCATGAAAAAAGCACGTAGTTCTTTTGGGTTTAACCCCAGCCTTAGAGTGATGCATTGTTCAATGGGCCGACGGCTAGTCTGTTTGGTCATGATGTTCACATTGGTGTGCAATTTGGTTGCGCAGCCGCTGGCTTGGTCTGCCACACAGCCGAAGGCTACTCGTGTTGCGACTTCAAACCATATTACGAGCAGCCGCAACGTGCCTACATTGAAGCCCCAAACGCCAGCTGCCGGCACACCTGCACGATTTGGCGGCGGCGTAGATGCAGGTATTCCTACGAATGGCAGCCTTCTGAACGAAGTCGGCAAGCTGACTTATGGGATCACCTTCGATCAGGCGAAGGTGATTCGCAAAAGTTCGGCATGGGTGGACAGACTGCGGTCTGCAGAATTGACCTTGGCATACAACAGAGAGCCACGATTGGCCGAGGCTGAGTTCGCAAATGTTATTCGCACATCCAATGACGCATCGATTATCGCGTTAGCCAGGCGTGGTAAGGCGTTTAGCCTGCATTTTCAAGGCCGCTATCAGGATGCCGCAGACTACATTGGCAAGATTTTAGTCGGGCAGAAGGTGGCACCAAATCGAAAGGCGTTGGTCGCGTTCATGCGCCACTCAAGCGCTTGTGCCGGGTACCACGAATCTCATCGCCGCCAGGGAATCTATCAGCCTGGAAGGCTGGACCCGCTCTGCGGCATTCGGAGTGTTGCAAAGGCTTTGGCGTGTCTTGGGGAAAAATACGATGAAGCTGCTACCTCCAAGTTTGTGCGGCATGACGGTTTTGGTTCTACGCTCAAGGACATCGTACGAGGAATTCAATCGCGCGGCTACGAACCGTTCGTGCTTACTGGTCCGCCAGAGTCGATAGCTGAAATGCCGATGCCCGTGATAGCCCATGTCGAACACGATCACTTTTTCACCGTGACCGAATGCGACAACGTTGGGCTATTGTATTGGTGCGTTGATTGTGGTGGCGAGCGTTTTGTTACGTGGAAGCAATGGCGTACCATGGAGCCGGATTGCTATATCACCGTTGTCAAACCCTCCACGGGGCAATCTCGCGAAATTACTACCGCATTTTCTGGTCAATGCGAATTTCTAGCATGTCTGAACCCGACGCCAAATCGCTATTCCAAGTTGGCACGTATGGCAACCATGCAACCGCTACCCGCACTGCCTGACGGCATTGTTTGTGGAACTCGGCCTGAAAGTCTCAACTGCCGATGTGAACAGGCATGTCCACTTGTCAGTAGTGGTTCGGCAACTGGAGATCCCGTAAACATTGCGACCGGCGGCGAAGAGTACCGACCGGCACCAGACATTGAAGTATACAATCCGATTGGCCCAAGCGTTTCTTGGTCGCGTGAGTATCAAAGTTTGGGGAATCCTGTAGAGAATGGCTTTGGAACAAGCTGGTCTCACAGCTACAACTTTGTTGTTAATGTGTTTGCTACCACCGCTCCGCCCCCGGGCAATGGTGGCGACCCTCCACCAGTCACCAACGAAGTGGACTTAATTCTGCCCAACAGTGCCCATATTGCTTACTTCTTGCCGGAGGGTGTGTTAAAGCCAACCTCTACACATCCGGGTCCAGTAACTCTTATCCCCGCCGAGCAAGGCTCGGGATACATCGTCCGTTGGAAGTATGACTCTGGCATCGGCGGCGACCTATTTGAAATTATCTGTAGGGACGAGTCCGTTATTACTACAACATTGGCTGAGGCGTATCCACAGCCGCATCAACCTGAAACACCGTACGTCGAGCCAGGCTCGATTTACCGAATTGCAAAAATGGCTGACAAGTTGGGCAATTATGTGACGTTCGCTTACGAGGACCATACACGCTCAATCCATATCTCAAACGAACCCTACGGAAATCCTAGTATTTACCAGTACTCACTCCGCAACCTGAAGTATGTTAAGGACACTGCTGGCGTTAATTTGCTCGAACTCAACGTTGATGAGAATGCAAATTTTGTGTCCGCAATTGACAGGTATGGCAGGGCAGTCTACTATAAGAGCGGAATTTTCGAAAATCACGGTATCGGAGCAGGCTGGCCCACCGAAGTTTATGAAATGATGGAGGCCTCGCAGATAGTAGCAAGCGGTACCACAAATCCACCGTTACGGTACAAGTACCAGTACTCACTCGAAGGAAACATGCACGAAAACGGTGAGTTGATACCAACACTTCACACAATTTCCGTGCCGTCGCCGACCGGCACTGGATTGTCAGTCGCAACAATAAATTATGATCCTGATGGCCGCGTTGAGAGCCTGATCGATGCGAATGGAAATAAGACGGAAATTGATTACAGTTACGAATTTCCTGGCGGATACAGCGAAAATGCTCATCTGCCGATAAACATGGCGCAAATACGGCGTAAAGACAGCGGCGGCACTGTGGTTGAACAATACCACTTGGCGTTTGACGGAATCATGAACCAAACCCATGTACTCGACGCTAACGGCGTTATTGTGCAGGAAAAGGGTTTTTCTGGGGCAAACGCATTCAGGGCGACTCGCGTCACCGATGGTTCAGGTCGAACGTGGAACTACACTTGGGATGCATACGGCAACCTACTAACCGTTGAAACACCAAGGCAAATAACAACTACTAATACATACGATTACACACAATTCCCTATGGGGCGCCTTGTTGAAACTCAAGAGGGAACGAAAACGAGTTCGACTTACCAATACTACACGAACGGTTTGTTATGGAAGTCTAACTCACCAATACCGGGCGAAGTAGGCACGGGCAATCGCCAGACGGCAACCTACACCTACGACGGCCTGGGCAATGTCACGAGCATCGCCACGCCGGGCAATAACGCCGAAACAACGCACACGACGACGTTTAACTACACTACCGATGGTGGTTATTCGCAGCCTGCTGCGGTCGGTCAGCCTGTTGCGATAACAAACAGTAATGGGGAAACGACCCACATGCGTTACGATGCGCGCGGGAATGTTACAAGCATGTGGGATGCGCTCGGTAATACGAGCACTTACTCGTTCAATCTTGCGAATCAGCAGACGGATTCCTATCTTCCAGCGACTGGGAGCACTGGCTCAGGACATGCGCGAAATCAGCAGGTCTACCTCTACACTGGTGGCCCCACAACGCAGACAAATGCTTACGACGAGTCGGGGACTCTAGTACGGCAGACCAACCTCAGCTACGGAGCTGAAGGCGAGTTGCTTAGCCGCACCGGAAGCACGGAAGAAGCCTATTTCACTTACAATGCCGCTTACCGGATGAAGACCCTTCGGGACGGCGCAGGTTCGACCCATCAGACGACGTACACCTATAACACCAAGGGCCAAGTCACGCACATCGACTACCCGGGCAACACCGGAGGAACAGCGGACAGAGTTCAATTTACCAGCTACGATGTGAATGGACGCCTGCTTGGTCGAACTGACGGGCGCGGAATCACCACGACCTACAACTACTCTGAGCCCGATGGTGCCTTGCATAGCGTGTCCTATTCAAACGGAGCAACTGTATCGATGGGTTACGACTCATATGGTCGGACGGTATCAGTGACTGACAGCTCTGGAGTCGGCACCACAACTTATGATGACATGGGGAACATGAAATCCAGCACCCGAACCTACACGGGAGTCGCGGCGAAGACGATGACCTATACCTACTGGCCCGATGGGTCGCGGGCGACGATGGTAAATCCGGGTGGAACGTGGAGCTATTCGTATGACAAGGCAGGGCGATACACGTCAATGTCATCTCCAGCGGGGACGGTGACTTCGACGTACCTTGCCAACGGTTGGCAACTCAAGCGAACTCTGCCGAGCGGTGCTTGGACCGACTACACATACAACGCCGTCGGAATGCTGTCGGAGCTCAAAAACTACCGCTCGTCCAGCGTTCTGCTCAGCGACTTCAAAAATCTTCAGTACGACGGCGTGTTCAACCTTAAGCACTGGGAGCAGAGCGAAGTTCCGCAGGCTAGTGGGCCCAACGGAAGTCAATTCGCTGGAACAGCGGATTATCAGTACGATGGCAATGTTAGTGGTTCGAGCAACCGGGACCGTTTGACTCAGGAGACTTCGACACGCTTCGGGGGTTATACCGAGAACAACGCATACGATTCGGCGGGGAATCCGACCACGTTCCGTGGGAATTCACGCACATACAACACGAACAACCAGTTGACAGCCTCAAATTTTGCCTACGATGGCAACGGGAACCCGACAAACTACGGCGGCAAAACGGCGACGTATGACGAAGAGAATCGGTTGACTGCCTATCCCAATGGGAGCAACACGTGGGGAGCGGGTTACCGGGCCGACGGACTTCGCGCGTGGACTCGCGCTTCGGCGACCGGCGCGAAGACTTACTACTATTACGATCAAGGCAACGCTGTGCTTGAAATGAAGTCCAACGGCACTATTTTGTCCACGAACGTTTTTGCGCCTGATGGGTTGGTCTCCCGATTATCCTGGCTGACAACCTCCGGCGGTGGGACGGCCTCTTGTTGGGGCGACTATTTGTTCGATTGGCAAGGAAACGCAGTTCACTGCTTGTTCTCGGGCGGCAACCTGATCGAAGACGGCGAGCCGCTTGTGCACGCAGCGTACAACGCCTGGGGGCAGAGGAACTTTGTTTACAAAAACGGTGCTTGGCCCGACCTGCTTCGCTTTGGGTACAACGCCCGATGGGGATACAAATTGGATACGGAAACCGGCCTGTACTACTGCCAACACCGCTACTACGACCCGGCGAACGGTCGGTGGGTGACGCGGGACCCGATTGGGTTCGACGGTGGAGTGAACATTTATTCATACTGTGGTTCTAGCCCAGCCGCCTACATGGATTCCACGGGTGAGTTACGTATCGGTGCTTACGAGTTCACGTGGGAGGGCTTTAAGGACGCGATGAAAACGGTGGGAAGCGCGTTCGCGAATGCGGGCAGTTTTGGGCTAGGAGATGATGGGTCACACGATTCGGAACCAGGCTACACGGAGTCGAAGCACCTCTTCGAATTGGCTGAGATTTGCTCGTTGGTGGTTGGTGGCTTAGAGAGCACTGGTTCGAATGTCGTGTTTCGGCGGTATCCAAATTCCGGTGGATTTGGAGCTACGGTTCAGCGAGGGGGGAAGAGGTACGCAGGTGCTGACGTTCATCCTTGGCGTCAAAAAGGGACGCCGACGAGTCCGCGGACCCCTGCACCCCCATGGAAATGGCCCCATTTGCATCTTCCTGGGAAAAAGGGACACTGGCCATGGGAATGAGCAGTAAGGCAGGCCAGATAAATTGGCCCCTCATCGTCCTGTCCGTGCAAGACCGTTCCGCCGAAATGTACTTTAGTGAAAAGGACTTCAGTTCGACGGTAGAGTGGGTCAACGTCGATGATGAGGACCCACTCATTTTTGACGCGGAAGGCACTCGTCTTCGAGTGCAATGCCGTCCTTGGGACGGCATTACCCAGATTGCTCTGGACACAACTAGCCCGACGCTCAGTCTCTTCACAAGAGAACATGGGCATCACTTCGCCGTGTTCAAGGATCCAAAATTATGAAGTCGTTGGCTCATCGAACGACCAAGGCAACGCGGTTTTGGAGATGAAGTCGAACGGGACGATTCTATCGAC
>CAYRAX010000022.1:0-21915 GCA_964422285.1 uncultured Chthonomonas sp. | reverse complement strand
GCCGATTTGCCTTTGTATTCGAGCCCTCCGCCAGCAAATGTGAGCGGCGCGGCGAGGCGAATACCAGGCAAATTTCTCAGGTCCTTCGCGTAATCTTCGCGCAAAAAGCTCTGTCCGCCGAGGTTCGGGTTGAACTGCCCAGGTTCAAACCGCCCAGGCAATACGATGAGCAGGTTCACACCCAGCGACTGGATTTGCCGGGTGACGTCGCTACGAACACCGATTGCGATGCTGACCAGGGTGACAATCGCCAAACTTGCCACCGAGATTCCGAGCGCATTCAACCCCATGCGGCTACGCTGGGCGACGATACTGACCAGCGCATTGCGAAAATTGGCGAGCAAGCGATTCACCTCCCAATTTTACGAGAACCGCGCGAAGTTCATTTCGCGTATAACTTAAGCATGGCGGATGATCGAATGATCGGCAGCACAGGCCGGATCGTGGTGGGAGTCACTGGCGCGAGTGGCGCGATTTATGCCCAGCGTTTTTTGCGCCACGCGTCCGCGGTTTATGACGAAGTCTATTTGATGCTGTCCGAGCAAGCGATTCAAGTTGCGTCCACCGAACTCGGCATCACCCTCGACCGGAAGAATCTCGATTTTCAGGCGTGGCTCGGGATTTCCGGCGAGAACATCATTTTGCAGGAGCCGAAAAACTACTTCACTCCGCCGGCCAGCGGCAGCTTCCGCCACGACGGAATGGTAATTGTGCCTTGTTCGATGGGCACCGCGGGCCGAATCGCCAACGGCATTAGCGACGACTTGCTCACGCGTGCGGCGGATGTTTGTCTGAAAGAAAAGCGGCCGCTGATCCTAGTTCCGCGCGAAATGCCGTGGAATCTGATTATGCTGCGCAACTTGACCCAAATCGCGGAGGCTGGCGGCACAATTTTGCCCGCATCGCCGGCTTGGTACACGAACCCCACAACGTTGGAAGACCTCGCCGATACCGTTGTCGCACGAATTTTGCAGGTGCTGGGGGTGCCCCAAGACCTGCAAAAACAATGGATGGCGGAAGACAAGGTCTGAGCCAGGTTAGCCGAGCCTGTCGGGGTTCAAATCCAGCAGCCCCGGCAAGACGAATAACCCATCTTTGCGGATGAGTTGCCCATCAAACCAGATTTCGCCGCCGCCGTAGTCTGGCCGCTGGATGCAAACGATGTCCCAGTGAATCGATGATTTGTTTCCATTGCCGCCGGGAGGATCGTAGGCATTGCCCGGAGTCAAGTGGAAGCTGCCAGCAATTTTCTCATCGAACAAAGTGTCTTTCATCGGATCTAGGACGTATGGGTTGAACCCAATCGCCCATTCGCCAAAGTACCGGCCACCTTCGTCAGTGTCCAGAATTTCGTTCAGCTTGTCGGTGTTGCCGTCGCATGCGGCGTCGACAATCTTGCCATTCTGCACTTTGAACTTGATATTTTTGAATTCCATGCCTTGATACAGGCTCGAAGTGTTGTATTGAACGGTGCCGTTCATCGACTCGCGAACTGGCGCGGTGAAGCACTCGCCATCGGGAATGTTCGCTTCGCCGCAGCACTTTACGGCTCCCACGCCCTTGATGCTGAATTCCAAATCTGTTCCCGGTCCTTTGATCTGAACTCGGTCGGTTTTGTTCATCAGGTCTTCGAGCGGCTGCGCGGCCCGCGACATTTTTGCGTAATCCAAACAGCAGACTTTGAAGAAGAAGTCCTCAAACGCGGCCGTGCTCATGCTTGCCATCTGTGAAAAACTCGGCGTCGGCCACTTGAGTGCGACCCACTTGGTCTTCGGGACGCGCACGCCAAAGACCACTGGCGTCGTATATTCCTTCGACCACATGGTGTTGATCGGCCCGGGCACGTCGGCCAATTCGTAGCCGTTGCGGGAACCGCGAATCGCGATGTACGCCTGCATTTGCTCCATCTCGAATTTTTCGATTGCGGCGTGGCCCTTGGCGTTGTCCTCGGTCATACCCAACATCATTGCGCGCCTAATCGAACTTCGCTCGTTGCGAACGTAGACTTTGGCGCCAAAATCGTACGCGACTCGCACGAACTCGGCCACCACTGCGTCATCGAGGTCAAAAACGTGTAGCAAAACGCTTTCGCCAGCCTGCAATCGCACAGAATGGGAGCACAGCATCTTCGCCAATTGGGTTACGCGCGGATCAATCATGGTGAATGAACATACCCAATATGGGGCCGCGTAAATTGCGTAAACTTTGCGCATGATAACGATTGATCGGCAAGCGGAATTTGCCGCCGAAGCCAAAAATGCAGCCGAACTTCGGCGAGATTTGCACCAGCATCCCGAGCTGATGTACCAAGAGCACCGAACCGCTCAGCGCGTAGTGGAGCAGTTGTCTGCCGCCGGAATACAGCACGTCGCAGGTTTGGCGGGCGGAACTGGGGTCCTCGGCTACCTTCCCGCCACGACCACTGCGCCTGAAAACGCGGAGACAATTGCTCTTCGCGCCGACATGGACGCGTTGCCGATTTTGGAAGCGACCGGCGTGCCCTATGCGTCGACGACCCCGGGGATCATGCACGCTTGCGGCCACGATGGTCACACGTCCATTCTCGTAGGCACAGCGCGCTATTTGAAGCATGTTGAGCGGCCCCGAAATGTACTGTTTGTATTCCAGCCAGCAGAAGAAGGCGGCGCTGGCGGAAGGCGCATGTGCGAGGACGGCGTCCTCAATGGCAGCGTGCTCGGCCGCCCAGCTGACGTCATTTTTGGTTTGCACTGCGCGCCGATGTTGGCTTTGGGAACTGCGGCTTCCCGGGTTGGTCCGATGATGGCGGCAACCGACGAAATTCACATCAAGATTTGCGGGAGAGGCGGTCACGCCGCGATGCCGCAACACACGAACGACCCGGTCGTCGCGGCAGCGCAGGTCGTTTGTGCCCTGCAAACAATCGCATCGCGCGGCGTCAACCCACTCGATTCCGTGGTCGTGACCATAGCCACGATTCACGCAGGTACCGCCACCAACGTCATTCCAACGGAGGTTCAATTGAGCGGCACGATTCGCACGCTGAAGGCTGAAACGCGAAAGTTCGCCGTCGCGCGGGTGAAGGAAATTGCGACTAGTGTTGCCGCGGCGTTCGGTTGCTCGGCGGAGGTCGAGCACAACGAGGGCTATCCGGTGACGGAAAACAACCCGCACGCATTTGACCGCGTTGTCTCTACGGCGAAACGAGTGATCGGCGACGCTTGGGGCGAATATCCGCCGGTCATGGGTGGCGAAGATTTCAGTTTTTACGGGCAACACGTGCCAGCCTGCTTCTTCTGGCTGGGAATCGCTCCCGCTGGAGTCGAAAATTATCCCATGGTGCACACGCCGAATTTCAACTTCAACGATGACGCAATCGAGGTCGGCATGCGCTTGATGTCTGAGCTGGCCCTGACTGGTTAGTCGCCTCATCCCCTAAATCCCCTTCTCCATCCGGGGCCTGGAGAAGGGGACTTCGTCTAATTGGGGCTAATCCAATCTTGGACCTGGGTGGTTTTTAGGCGATAAAACGTCGAGACCTTGGTTTCGACGATCTGCTTTTCCAGCATCGGAATGAGGTGCGTGTAGCGGTCGCAGGTGTCGTTCAGTTCAAGCAGCAATTGCTTCTGCGAATTTTCCACCGGAAGATGATTGGCGATGACCAGCGACAAAACGTACGGATCATCGGGGAACCGGATTTCGACCTCAAAATCTTGCCGTGCGAGCATCCGCGAGAGCCATTGCTGAAAAAGCTCCTTGGCCCGCATCGATAGCGCGTCCATGCGGTCGGTGGATTCGGGTTCAACGTCATAAACGGGTTCAACAAACCCAAGAAGCACGGGATTCGTCTCGTCCAAACGGCGGATGCGGAAGCGACTTTGGCCCGAAATGTTAATGTCAAGTTGACCATCTGGATACTCGTGAATATCCTGGACTCGAGCCGTGGTGCCAATCATGTATGGCTCGGCGTGGTCGCCAGTGTCGGTGCCATTTCGAATCAAAACTACGCCAAAAGGCACGTCAAATTCGTGACAATGGCGAACTAATTGCCGATATCTTTCTTCAAAAACGTGGAGATGCATCGGTGCGTAAGGATAGAGCACCGAATGCAATGGAAAGAGGGGAAGTTCTTCGAGATGAGCCAATTGTTTAGTTATTATGGACATCAGCGCGGCGATCTGCGGGTTGGTCCCTTCGATTTTCGACTCGAATCGGGAGCGGCCCAACCCGAGCACCGATTCAGCAAGCAACTACTTCGAATAGCCTCATCGACCCTCGAACCTGGCCTGGGGCAAATTCGCTTCGGAAAGGTAAGATTGACATTCTGCGCTTTGACATTCGTGAGCGCACCATAACCCAGGAGATCCACTTGCCATCGGAAATGAGTGAAAACATCGAACAACTGCAAAAGCGCATCCACGAACTTGAGGGCCAGGTCTATTCGCTGAGCGCAGAACTGCAGGAGTACAAAGGCGCGCGAGTCAACCAATCCACGAAGCAGATCGAGGCCGCCTCACTCATCGAAACGCCATTGAGCGAAGCCGATGCCACTCTGCGCCGATTGGTCCAACGCATTGCGATGATCCTTCAAGCGGAAAAGATCGTCATCATGTTCCACGAGCGCGAATCCGGTGAACTCATCGGCATTCCGCCCGCGTTGGGAGTTGACGATGCTCACCTCAAGCATTTCCGAGTTCGCGCGACGCAAGGCATTTCGGGTGAGGTTTTCCGGACCGGCGAACCCATGATCTTCCACGACGCGGTTAACGACGACCGAACCGTGAAGGACCACGTTGTACTGATGGGTGTTAACAACGGCGTCTCAGTGCCGCTGGTTATCGAAAAGCGTGATGAAGAAAACCGCGTCATTGAGCGCAACATGATCGGCGTTCTCCACGCCTTCAACAAGCGCCACGGCGAAGATTTTAACGAAGAAGACGTGCGGCTCTTGGAGCGAATGGCCAAAAACGTTGGCTCCATTATCGCGAACCTCCAGCTATACCGCGAGGTCGTCGAAGAGCGCGAAGAACTGATCCAAACGTTTGAATCGCTCAGCGCGGGGTTGTTGCTGATCGCTCCCGAGGGACGAATTTCGCAGATCAACTCGTCCGCGCGCGCTGTGTTCGGGTTGGGCGCTGATGCGGTCGGAAAGGAATTTCACTCGCAACTCAAGAACGACAAACTCAAGGAAGTTTTTGAGCAAACGCTGAAGGGCATCGAGGTCGGAACCGTCGAAATCGACATGCACATCGGCAACTCCGAGCGAGTTTTTCAAGTTCAAACTGCCTCAGTGCGAAACCAAGACGGAACCGATCTGGGCGTGGTCGCGATCTTCAGCGATATCACCGAAATCAAGAATATTGAGCGCATGAAGAGCTCGTTTGTCGCGATGGCGTCGCACGAGCTGCGCACGCCGCTCACCGCGATCAAGGGCTTTTCCAGCACACTGCTTGAAGGCGTTGATGACGAAATTTACGGCCCCGACGAGCAAAAAGAATTTTTGGGCATCGTCGTTCACGAATGCGACCGACTGCGACGATTGATCGATGACTTGCTCAACACGAGCCGAATCGAAGCGGGCGAATCGCTCAAGCCGAACTATGGCGAAATTCAGCTGCATGAACTGCTCAAGAAATGCCAGACGGTGCAGCAACAATCTTCCAACAAGCACGTGCTGAAACTCGATGTCGAGCCGGGCGTGCCGACCAAGATCACGGGCGACCAAGACAAGCTCGATCAAATTTTGACCAACCTTTTGAACAACGCGATCAAGTACGCGCCCGATGGTGGCGACGTCACTATCCACGCAAAGATGGACGGTCCAGATTGGGTGCTGATGGGTGTCGAAGACCAAGGTCTTGGCATTCCTGCCGACCAAACCGGGCGTGTCTTCGAAAAATTCCACCGAGTCAACAACGAGGACAACCGAAAGATTTACGGCACGGGCCTCGGACTCTTCCTCGTCAAGCACTTGGTTGAACAGGTTCACATGGGCAAGATTTGGTGCGAATCGGAGCTCGGCAAGGGATCGACTTTCTGGTTCCGAATCCCGTCGAATTTGGACATCGAAGAAGCGAAAAAGTTTAACGAAGATAACTAAGGGTTGCCTTTCTATCGCGGCGATAGCATAAACTGCTGACGTGAAAAACGGCCTCCATCTTCCTTCGCGTCGTGATGTTCTTCGGTTGGGCAGCGCCGGTGCTGTCGCGGGTCTTTTGAGTCCGACCGCGCTTGCCGCACGAAAGCCCAAAAAGGTCGCGCGCGTCGCTCACCTGACCGATATCCACGTTCAACCCGAACTTAACGCGGGCCAAGGCATGGCGAAATGCCTCCAGCATGCTTCATCCAAGCATGGAAAAGTGGACATGGTGCTCACGGGCGGCGATCTGGTGATGGATTCGTTCGGTCAAACGCGCGACCGAACGAAGCTGCAATGGGACCTTTTCACCTCCGTGCTCAAGGATAATTGCACGATCCCCGTGGAGCACTGCATTGGCAACCACGATATTTGGGGTTGGGACAAAAAGAACGCCGGTACCACCGGATCTGAACCAGAATACGGCAAGAATTGGGTGATGGAGACGCTGGGACTGCCCAAACGATATCGCAGCTTCGACCGATTTGGTTGGCATTTTGTCGTGCTCGATAGCGTTCAACTGTTCGCGGAAGGCAAGTATTTCGCACGCCTGGATGACGAGCAATTCGAGTGGCTGGCGGACGACCTTGCGAAGACTGCGAAAACCACACCGGTCCTCGTTGTTTCGCACATTCCCATCTTGACGGCGACCGTATTTTTAGATACTAAGGTTGAAATCAAGCCCGGCGATTCCACCATTTCTCAGTCAGAAATGCTTGTGGATTGCCGCCGTGTCGTGAATCTTTTTGGCAAGCATCCCAACGTGAAATTGGCTTTGAGCGGTCATATTCACATGCGCGACCGAGTGGAATACAACGGTGTGACGTATTTGTGCAATGGCGCGGTGTGCGGGTCTTGGTGGTGGGGCAACAACTACGAAACCGAGCCCGGATACGCGACTCTGGACCTCTTCGACGACGGATCGTTTACGCATCAATATCACGCGTGGGGCTGGACGGCCGTAAAGCCGGAACCGAAGACCGCCGTGCACAGCTACGAAGAGAGCATGGCGCTGATGCAAGCCATGGTTTGAATCGGAACCGCGCCGAGTTCGCGTATTTTTTCCTCGCCAAGGTGACCAACGAGGCCGAGAACCGGCATTTCCGAAGCGACAGCGGCCTGAATGCCAGCGGCTGAATCTTCGACCACAAGGCACTGTGTGGGTTTGAAATTCAGCGCATTCGCGGCGAAAAGAAAGATGTCGGGCGCTGGTTTGCCGCGTTCGACCTGCTCGCTGCTGAACAGATTCGGCTCGAAGCATTTCAATAGGCCGCTGCAACCCAAGCTTGCGCGCATTTTTCGCATGCTCCCGTTCGAGGCAACGCACGTTTGCCCGGACAGACTTTCGATCCATTGGGCAGTCACGCCCGGCATCGGCTGCGTACCCTGGGCGACCGCCGCAACTTCCGATTCGTCCATTTGCACCAAGAATTCTTGCGGTAACGCAACGCCATATTGGTGAAGCACGTGCGCAACGGTGTCGTCGTTGCTGAGTCCGGTGAAATCGCGCAGCACCGTGGCCACGTCAAGGCGCACGCCATAAGTTTCCAAGAGTGCCGCGAGGCTGGTCGCGCAGGCGTTTTCGGTGTCAACCAAGGTTCCGTCGCAATCGAAAATGATGAGGCCAGGCGACATGGTTACCATTATGAACCGGCGTTCGAAAACGGTAAAATCGGGCAATGGCGGCGACGGAATTTTCGTTTGACATTGTCTCGAGGGTGGATCAGCAAGAGGTGAAAAATGCGGTGGATCAGGCTCAAAAAGAGTTGATGAACCGATTCGACCTCAAGGGTACGAACTCGGAAATTGAACCCGAAAAGGACAAGATCGTCATTACGGGCGGCGACGAGGGCAAGCTCAAACAGGTTCGCGACATCCTTTTCAGCAAGTTGGTCAAGCGTGGAATCGACGCGCGATCGGTTGAATATGGCAAAGAGGAACCCGCGACCGGCATGACAGTGAAGCAAAACGTCACGTTCAAAAACGGAATCTCGCAGGACCACGCAAAAGGCTTGGTCAAAAAGATCAAGGATACGGGGATCAAGGTTCACGCTCAGATTCAGGGTGACCAGCTGCGAGTAAGCGGCAAGAGCAAAGACGACCTGCAAAAGGCGATTCAGTTTGTCAAGGGCTTGGATTTGGAATTCGCGGTTGATTTCATCAACTTTCGATAGCTAATCGGCACCCCCCAGCCGTCTTTTGTAGCAAGCGCGCGGGCGGGTTCGCGCGGCAAACCCAGTGGGTTCACCGGGTAAAGTAACCGAGGCTAAATGATCAGCGATTTTGTAACAAAACTCAGCCACGAACAGCCGGCTCTGCTTGCCCTGATAAGGATTCTTTTGTTCGTTGGCCCGATCTTGATGCTGGTTCCGGGTCTGATCTGGTGGGAGCGCCGCTTGCTAAGCTGGATGCAAGACCGAATCGGCCCCAACCGAGTGGCGACATTCACGCTAAAAGGCGGCAAGAAATTGCGGCTTTTTGGTTTACTTCAGCCCATTGCGGACGGCGTGAAGCTCTTTTTCAAAGAAGATGTGACGCCGACGACGATTGATCGACTGATCTACTTTTTTGCGCCGGGTCTCGCGCTATTCCCTGCGTTCGCCATCGGCGGCACTCTGCCATGGGGCCCGACCGACGGCCTGTACGGTTTGCTCACGCCCATCGCCAACGTCGATATCGGAATTCTGTATGTGCTTGCGATTTCGTCGCTCGGCGTTTATGGCGTCGTATTGGCGGGATATGCCAGCAACAACAAATATTCATTGATGGGTGGCCTGCGGGCGAGCGCGCAGCTCATCAGCTATGAGCTCGCGATGGGCATGTCCCTCGCCAGCATCGTCATGGCGACCGGTTCGCTGCGAATGACGGACATGGTCAAAGCGCAGGAAGCCCCGCTGTGGGGAGCGATTCCCGCCATCCAAAACTGGTTCGTTTTCACTCCATTCGGGTTCGTCAGTTTTGTGATTTTCTTGGTCTGCATGGTCGCCGAAAGCAACAGAGCGCCATTCGATTTACCCGAAGCTGAAAACGAGATCATCGCGGGCTACCACACCGAATATAGCTCGATGAAATTCGCCGTTTTCTTCATGGGAGAATACGCGGCGATGTTCGTTTTCAGCGGCATCTTGGCGACGGTTTTCCTCGGCGGTTACAACATGTTGCCGCTCAATTTTGGCTGGTTCGCCGAAAACGCTTCGAGTCTTTCGGGCACCTTCGAAATTCTGCAAAAAATCAACTACTGGGGTGCGCCGATTTGGTTCCTCGGCAAGTGCGTTTTTGGAATCACCGTATACATTTGGATCCGCGCGACCCTGCCGCGCTTGAGATACGACCAACTCATGTCGTTGGGTTGGAAGTCGTTGCTGCCGACGGCAGCGGCAAACTTCATCGTGGTGGCGATTTGGATATTGGCAACTCGATTGCAAGGCGTCGTGCTCGGCCTAGTGGCCGCTGTCATCGCCTACGCCATGCTCTGGTTGTTGTTCCGGTCGTTTCTTGGTTCGATCGACAAGGACAAGAAGATTTTGGAGCGGCGCACGGTGGAAATGGTCGAGCCGGCGGTGAACGCGTGAACGAGTTGAACAGCATGGAGACGACATGGAAAGCATAATGCCCAGCATTCCGCCGACGCCCGAACAAGCAATGTTCTTGGCGCTGGCCGGTCTAGCGGCCCTCGGGGCGGTCGGCGTGGTGGTGATGAAGAATCCCGTTCGCGCTGCCCTGTGCCTCATCCTCAACTTCTTCGTTTTGGCGTTCATTTACTTCACGTTGGGCGCTTCGATGCTGGGCATCACGCAAATCATCGTGTACACCGGCGCGATCATGGTGCTCTTCTTGTTCGTGATCATGCTGCTGAACCTGAGCGCGGAGCAAAAGCTGGATAAACGGCTGGACACCAAACCGACACTTGGCGTTTTGTTTGGCGTCGCGATGATGGGCCTGGTGGGTTCGCAAGTTCTCAAACCGTTGATGGACGTGAACACAGTTCGAAGCGACGCCGCTTGGGGTGCGCCGCAATCCATCGGTTACACGCTTTTCACCCAGTACGCGTGGCCCATTGAAGCGGTGTCCGTGCTGCTCGTCGTCGGAATCGTCGGCGCGATATTGCTCGCGAAGAGGAGGGTTTGAGCGCATGAACGGAATTCCTTTGGTTTGGTATCTGGGGCTCGGCCTGTTCATGTTTACCTGCGGCGCGGTCGGCGTCGTGGTGCGCCGAAACCCAGTCGTCGTTTTCATGTGCATCGAGCTGATGCTCAATGCGGTCAACCTAACTTTTCTTTCGTTCGCGCGGTACGCGCCGACTCGTCTTCCCGGGGTGGCTTCGATGCCTTCCACCTGGTTGACCGGCGAAATGATGGTGATCTTTGTCATGGCGGTCGCGGCGGCAGAAGTCGCGGTCGGCCTCGGCATCATCATGGCGATCTATCGTTTGCGCCACGAAGTGGACCTGGACGAAATGAGTAGGTTGAGGGGCTAATCAAGGATGAAAATTGAGACCTTAATACTGCTCGTGCTGTTGCTGCCGCTCGTCGGCTCGGCGCTTCAGGCGTTTTTTGGCGGAAAAATCGTCGGCAAAAACACCGCCAGCGGCAAGCGCGTGATGGGCACGTTTGCAGTTTTGTTCGTCGCCGTGCCATTTGTTTGCGCGCTGATGATCACCCAACAATTGGCCGCGATGCCGGCCGATGGTCGCCTCGTCATTGCGCCATTTTTTGACTGGATCAAGCTCTATAGCCTCACGATTCCCTTTGAATTGAGGGTGGACACGCTATCGATGACGATGACTTTGGTCATCACTGGCATCGGCTCGCTCATCCACCTTTATGCAACCGGATACATGTCCGAAGAGCGCGAATACTCGCGGTTTTTCACCTATTTGAACCTGTTTATCGCGTTCATGCTCATCCTCGTTTTGGGCAACAACCTCGCGCTACTGTTCATCGGTTGGGAGGGCGTGGGCTTGTGTAGCTACCTTCTGATCGGCTTTTGGTACAAAAGCAACGAAAACGCGAAGGCGGCCAACAAAGCGTTTATCGTCAACCGCATTGGTGACTGGGGCCTGACGCTCGGCTTGTTCATGATTCTCGCGACGATCGCGATGAACTTGGACCGAATCGGCGATGTCGGCGGTCGGTACCTGAGTTACGACGTCGTTCTTTCGCCGCAAGTCCTGAGCATTTTTGCCGAAAATCCAGGCGTTTCCACCGCGACTGCACTGCTGCTGTTCGTTGGTGCGATGGGCAAATCGGCGCAGTTTCCGCTGTACCTGTGGCTACCCGACGCGATGGCGGGCCCGACGCCGGTGTCAGCCCTCATCCACGCTGCGACGATGGTCACGGCAGGCGTCGTGCTCGTCAACCGCATGCACCCATTTTTCGAGCTTTCGCCCACTGCTTCTGCGGTGGTCGCGTTGGTTGGTGCGTTCACCGCGCTGTTCGCCGCGCTGGTCGCGTTCGGCCAAACAGACATCAAAAAGGTGCTGGCCTATTCCACGGTTTCCCAGCTTGGCTTCATGTTCATCGCCTGCGGAGTCGGCGCATATTGGGTCGGCATATTTCATGTCGTCACCCATGCGTTCTTCAAAGCTCTCCTGTTCTTGGGTTCTGGCGCGGTGATCCACGCGATGGCGCACGAGCAGGATATGCGGCGCTATGGCAACCTCGCCAAGTACATCAAAATCACGGCGGCGACGATGATCATTGGCTGGCTGGCGATCGCTGGTGTGCCGCCGCTCGCGGGTTTTTGGTCAAAAGAAGCAATTTTGGGTAACGCGCTGGGCAACCATGTCGCCGAGATCGCGGGGGTCAACTACGGCTATGTCGCTGGGCTCGTCGCGCTGGGAGTGGCCTTGCTTACCGCTGCGTACATGACCCGAATGACGCTGCTCACCTTCTTTGGTGGGGTCGAGCAATGGCGTGCGCTCGCTCCGCACCACGAGCATGCGCACCACGCCGATCATGCCGATCACGCGGACCATGGTGACCACGGCCCGGACACGCACGGATTTTTCTACACCGACGAAGAGATGGCAGCCCAGCATGCTGAGCATGAGCATCACCATACGCTCGACCGCAACCACACGCCCCACGAAGTTCCGCCGAGCATGTGGTTCCCGCTGGTTGTTCTTGCCGTGCTTTCGTTGGGCGGCGGGTACTTGCTCCACAATAACGAATTGCTCCAGCATTGGCTCTATCCCAACGGCTTGACCTTCTTGCCGCACGAAGCGACCCACGGGCATCCGGCGACTGGCTGGTTCTCGCAGGGGCAAAACCTGATGATCGCTGGCACCGGCGCGGGGCTACTGGGCATCCTTTATGGGTTCATCGTCTACTGGCGCGGTCTGCCAAAGCGCGAGGGCGACGAAAAGCATTGGTCACCGATTCGCCGCTGGTTTGGCCAGCAGATGGGCTACGACAAAGCCCTCATGGACGCTTCGATTTTGGGCGGAAGCGCGATCGGCGACTTCACTTGGAAGAACATCGACGCAGGCGCGGTGGATGGCGCGGTGAATGGAATCGCAGGTGTGGTGGGGCTTTTTGGTTCAGCACTTAGGAAGGTGCAATCGGGCCTAGTCCGAAGCTACGCGCTGATGATGCTCCTGGGGGGTGCGGCCATATTTGGCTACCTTGCCTGGACGCTATTCAAAATGGGAGGTGGCAACTAATGCCTAGCGCAAACGGTGGCATCGGCATTCTGAGCCTACTCACGTTTTTGCCTCTGCTGGGAGCATTGGTTCTGCTCTTTATGCCCGCCGAGCGGGTGAAAGATATTCGCATCTTCACGCTGATTGTGAGCGTTTTGACATTCGGCGTTTCACTCGGCGTGTTGCAGAAATTCAATGGTTCGACCTTCCATTTTCAATTGGTGGAGTCGATTCCTTGGATTCCCAATCTCGGAATTTCGTACAAGCTCGGCGTGGACGGCATCAGCATCTGGCTAATTTTGCTAACGACTTTGCTGATGGTGCTTTCGGTCGCGTTCAGTTGGTACGTCGATAAGCGAGTCAAGCAGTACATGGCGTTCTTGCTGCTGCTAGAAACGACCATGCTCGGTGTCTTCTTGTCGCTCGATTTGGTACTGTTCTACACGTTCTTCGAAGCAAGCTTGATCCCGATGTACTTCTTGATTAACATCTGGGGTGGCGAGCGCCGGAGCTATGCGGCCGTCAAGTTCTTCATCTACACGTTCGCTGGTTCGATTTTCATGCTGGTCGGCATCATCGCACTCAGCCAAATCTATCGTCAGCAATTTGGTTCGCCATCATTCGATCTGGTCGCCATTCAAAGCGCCATCGCGGGCGGCAAATTCTGGACCGGATTCCTGCAATGGCAAGCTTGGATTTTCTGGGCATTCGCGATCAGCTTCATGGTGAAGTGCCCGATGTTCCCGTTCCACACGTGGTTGCCAGACGCGCACGTTGAGGCTCCTACCGCGGGTTCGGTTATCCTCGCGGGTGTGTTGCTGAAGATGGGTACCTACGGGTTCTTACGCTTCTGCCTACCGCTGTTCCCCGAGGCGGTCAAAACGCAAATCGTGCCCATCGTCGCGCTCGCGGTAATCGGCATCATTTATGGAGCGGTGGTGGCGGCGATTCAGCCGGATATCAAGAAGCTCGTCGCGTATTCCTCGGTCGCCCACATGGGGTTCGTGATGCTCGGGATTTTCTCGCTGACCCACACCGGAATGGTGGGCGGCGCGCTGCAGCAACTGAATCACGGCATCAGCACGGGCGCGCTCTTTTTGCTCATCGGCCTCATCTACGAACGACTGCATACGCGGCAATTCAAGGACTTTGGCGGACTGAAAGCACAAATGCCGATCTATTCCGCATTGTTCCTGGTGATCATGCTCAGTAGCGTCGGGTTGCCCGGCACAAACGGCTTTGTCGGCGAATTCCTCGCGATGCTTGGTGCGTTTGAATCTGCCTATGCCGGAGCGTTCGGGCTGAATATCGCCTACAGCGTTGTCGCCGGATTTGGCGTCGTGCTGGCGGCGGTTTACTTGCTCATCATGTTCCAGCGCGCGTTTTATGGTCCCAATGAAAACCCGATCAATCAGCGCTTGAAAGACTTGAAGCCGTGGGAAATTGCGGTCGTTAGCGTGTTCATCCTTTTCGTATTTTGGGGAGGGCTCTACCCCAACACGTTCATCAAGCCGATGGAAGCGAGCATTGGGGCGACCCGGCTCATGGCTCTTGCTCCCGAAGGATCCCGGCCGGATTGGGCGAATGCGGACCACGATATTGACGCCAAGGGCAACCTGGTGCGACACACCATCGTCGGCGATCAGCAACCCGAAATCATCCAGCCCGCCGAGCTTCATTACAAATCTTCTCAAGGAGCGATCGCCCAGCGTTAATGCGCGCATTGGAACGAATCATGGCGGTGTTAACCGGACAGCAGCTGGAAGAAAGACCGAGCATCGTGTGGTCCAGTTCGCCTGGTCACTACGCCGACGTCGTGACAACGGCGCGCGTGGAACTGCGGCATGCGTTAAAAACGCATCCGGACCAACTTGTCTTGGTGGAAGTTACCAGTCCGCTGGGCCTTGCCTTGCGACGCGATATCGACTTGATCGGACTGCTTTCTTCGGATCCATCGTTTGGCGAAATCAAACTGGAAGAGCTGAAAACAGAAGTCTCGTGGGCAATTGTGGAGTCGCTGGAAGAAGGTGCGCATGGCATTTTCTACCGACTCGATGGCGCATACCCGGGCGTTTGCACGCCGATGCAATATGGCGGTCACTTTTTGGAAGTCGATCGCGAGCTATTGAGCATGGCCGAAGGCGCGCAGTTTAACCTCGTATACATCGAAGGTGAAGGCGAAATCTACTTTGATTTTGTTGCCGATTTGCCTTGTAATGCGTTCAGTTGGTCCAGCGCGCACAACGAAATCAACATCCACCAAGCGCGTACCATGACGCCCGCGAAAATCGCGCTCGACCACGAAGAAGCAGACATCTTTTTCGCCCGTTCTTACGACGAAATCGAACGACTTATTTCGAGAACAAACCCGTAGCTTATGTATAAAGTTCCGATTCCTATCATCGACTGGCCTGTCCTGATCCCCGTGGTGACGATGTTCGTTACGGGCCTGGTTGGCATCATTTTCGAGATGATCAACCCCAAGAAGAGCAGTTCGGCCATCGCAACGGTTTCCGTGGCGGGTGTTTTGGCGACTCTGGGAGTGCTGGTTGGGCAATTGCTGACAAAAGGTCCTTCCGAGACATTCGCGGGAATGATCGTTCGAGATGGCATCGGGCTAGTGCTGCAAATGGCGATCGTCACCGTCGCGTTTATCACGATCCTTTTCAGCGAGAGCTATTTGAAGGAAAAGCGCATCAATTTCGGAGAGTTTTATCCGCTCGTCGTGTGGTCGGCCTCGGGCGCGATGCTCATGGTCAGCACGTTCAATATGCTGATGATGTTCATCGGTTTGGAAGTGCTTTCGATTTCGCTTTACGTTCTGGCTGGCTTGAGCCGCCGAGAAACGAAGTCCGAGGAATCGGCGATCAAGTACTTCCTGTTGGGTGCTTTCGCCAGCGCATTTTTCCTCTATGGAATCGCGTTTTTCTATGGCGCGACGGGCTCCGTTCACCTTGGAGCTCTTGACACCGCCTGGCGCGAAGGTAGCGTGATGACGAGGAATTTGCTGCTTTTTGGCTTCGCGATGTTGTTCATCGGTTTTGGATTCAAGTCTGCGCTTGTGCCATTTCATCAGTGGGCGCCGGACGTTTATCAGGGCGCGCCGACCAACGTCACGGGGTTCATGGCGGCTGGGTCGAAAATCGCTGCGATAGGCGGGCTGTTGCGGGTTTTGGACGCTTGCCCCGGCATGAGTGCCGCGTTCGTGCCGGCATTGACATTTATCGCAATACTCACGATGACAGTGGGCAATATCGCCGCCTGCGTCCAAAAAGATGTCAAACGAATCTTGGGTTACTCTTCGGTTTCCAACGCGGGCTACGTGCTTGCGGCGCTGATCGCTCACGCTAAAATGCCCGCAAAAGTCAACGAAAGCGCGACGCTGTTCTTTTTGCTCAGCTATGCGCTGATGACCTTGGGAGCGTTCGCGGTGGTTTCACTGGTCGCCAAAGATGGCAAAGAGGGAACGACCTTGGCCGACATGCGCGGCCTTTGGAAGCGCGCGCCACTTGCCGCAGGTGCATTGATATTGTTCGTGGCCTCGCTCATCGGCATACCCGGCACAGGCGGCTTTCTGGCCAAGTACTACATCTTCTCCGACCTATTAACGGCCGATCTATTGCCGCTCGCGATAGCGCTTGCGATCAACTCAATCATCAGCGTGTATTACTATTTGGGTATCGTCCAAGCCGCGGTGGTCAGCGAAGAAGGCGCGATCAAGAACGAATCGGCCGAGATGTCGCCTGGCAACTTGACCGCTACTGTCCTTTGCGCGGTCGGCGTTTTGGCGCTGTTCTTTTTGAATAGCCCGGTGATGAATTTGATGGGAGTTGTTTCGCGATGAAATTGGGTGTGAGCATGTGGAGCTATTTCCACGCTTGGAAAGCCGGTCGGATTGATGTCCCCGGCTTTATTCATGAAGCAAAGCGGATGGACGCTGACGGCGTGGAATTGCTCGACTTCTTTTATAAGAACGCCGAGACCGATCGGCCGCTGATTCAAAAGGCACTCGACGAAACCGGCCTGCCGTGCTGCGTTTTTTCAATCTCGCAAAATTTTGCCAAACCAGACGAAGTCGATCGCCGAGCCGAGCTGAGCAAGATCAAGTTCGGGGTCGATGAAGCTGTTCGCTATGGCGCAGAAGTCGTGCGCGTTTTTGCCGGTGATGTGCCCGCCGATGGGTCAATTTCGTTTTCGGACGCTCGAAACTGGATCATCGAAGGTTTGGTCGAAGCTTCGCAATACGCCGCGGAGAAAGGTGTTCGTTTGGCGCTGGAGAATCACGGCAAACTGGCCGGGCGCGGAGACCAAGTGCGCGACCTCGTGCTATCCGTGCGTGAAAAATCGAAAACCGACGCTCTCGGCGCGAACCCAGATACGGGCAACTTTTTGCTCGTGGACGAAACCAGCCACCGCGCGCTCAAGGATGTCGCTGAACTCGCCTATATGGTGCATTTCAAAGACTTTTTGGCAGTGCCGGAGTCGAAAGAAGGATTCGTTTTTTCGAGCCTGGCGGGCAAGAAATTTGTGGGTGCCGCCGTTGGAGAGGGAAGTGTTGATCTGGTCGCCTGCGTGGCCGAGCTCGAGCGCGCGGGATTCAACGGGTTTGTGAACATCGAATACGAGGCTGAAGAAGACCCATTCACGGGCGTCCCGCGGTCGGTAGAAAATGCCCGCAAACTCGTAAGGGCTTAACGCGCTGGTGCCCAGGGTGGGACTCGAACCCACACGGTATTGCTACCAAGGGATTTTAAGTCCCCTGCGTCTACCATTTCGCCACCCGGGCAACGCGAGCCTTGAGTATAACCAAAGTCGCCGAACCGGGGCTTCGTTAGGGCTTGAACACGCGAATTGTCGTCGGCGTGCCCACGTACAAGCGGTCTTCTATGACGTTGATGAACGTGCATTCTTGGTTGGTTAGGCGAGTCCACTTGCCGCCGTCACGCACCCAAGCGCCATCCGCGGCGCCAACGACGAGGTTTGACCTCCACGACCGCAACAAACGAATTTTCTTCGTGGGACAGGCTACCGCGCCAACCTTGTTGTTGCTGTAAACGCTCAATCCGGTGCTGGCCGAACCGATGTAGATTCCGTCAACCATTTGCAGGAGCGAGCTGACGCTGCCGCTGTAGCCAGAGATTTTGGTGGCGACTTTTCCTTTCGCCGAGTAGATGCCGTTCGCGGTGCCCAAATAGCTGGTGCCTTGGCGATAGGCAACCGCGGAAACCGTGACTCCCTTCAAATTCGGCAACGTGAATGCAGGCGAACCGCGCAAAGAGCGATGCACATAGCCGCCCTCCATGCCCCAAATTTGAACTTTTGCCGCCACACATGCGCTGGTCACCCAGGGCCGCTTTGCCGTGATGCTTACGACGTCAAACATCACCGATTCGCTGGGAATTTTGAAGCGGTCAAGGCGGCCATCGGTGCACAAAGCAAGCGTCTGGTCGTCCACCTGGAGCATGTACTTGACGTTGCTCTTGGTGAGTTGCTTCCATTTGCCGCCAATCGAGCCAAGGTAGACGCCGGTTGTCGAGCCTACAAGCCACTGATCCCCTTTGCGGTCGAGTCCCGTAACTTTGCTTGCGGGGAATGAACTGACCTTAATCTGGGGCAATTCGGTCCAGGCGCAGGTCGCGATCGTTAGCGCGGAAACTAGTTGTAACACTCAAAACCTCTCTTCATTTAGCTTGCTCCGAATGCGCTGGTGTCGCGCGCGGCTCAGGCAAGTAAAACAGATTTTGGCTCAATTTTGGTTTCCGAGGCAGGCAACATTTTGCCGATCACCGGGTCAATCCTCGCAATGATGCCATTCGCAGCCCAGCCCCTTGAATCCGGGCGGCGGCTTCTGCTAAACTATGGGGTCCGCATGGCTGAAGCAAGCGAATTTGCGCCTGCGATATGATCAAGGACCAGAACAATGGCGAAAAAGGGCGAAAAGCGCGAAATCATCCGACTTGTGTGTACGGAAGACGGGAAGAACTACTACACCACGACCAAAAACAAGGTGAACACGCAGGAAAAATTGGAACTTAAGAAGTTCAATCCGAACCTGCGAAAAGTGACCGTGCACCGCGAAAAGAAGTAAGCCGAGCCCAAGGAAAAGACAATGCCAAATCCAAAACGACGATTTAGCCACCAGCGAACCGCCCTGCGGCGCACGAATTACACAACCGATCTGCCCGAGATCACAGCGAACAAGCAAGCGGGTGGCGAGCCTTTCCGATTGCGACATTTCGCGTCGCCAGACGGCTACTTCAAAGGTCGACGGCTCCCCGGTTACAAAGACAAAGCCTGAGCCTGACCAATTAGGCGAATTTTTGCGGCCCGCATCTTCTGGTGAGCGGGTCGCTTTTATTTGGGCTTTGTCGTCTTTCCGCGCGCCTCGCGCACCGATTCTCCGTGAACTTGCACGCGGTGCTTCATTTCGTCCTCGTCCGGCTCGTAGTGAATCGTGACGCGTGCGCCATTTAGTGCATTCGACAAATCCTGCTCGATGTGTTCGGCTTTGTGGTGCGCGTCCACGAAACTGAGGTGGTCATCCAGCAGCACGTGCAACTCCACGTAGCGGGCCGAGCCAATCGAGCGAGTTCGGACCGCGTGATAACCGCGCACGTCTTGGTGGCTGGCAAGAACCGTTTCCAATGTCTTCAAGTCGGCTTCCGGCAAGGCACCATCCATCAGTTGGTGGGCGATGCCCCGAAGCTGGCGAATCGCCACGAAAACCACCCAAAGCGTGAACCCGATCGCGATAAGTGGGTCCAGCACATTTTGGCCCGTGATCTTTACCAATATGAGGCCCAACAGGATGCCGAGCGACGCGATGCAATCACCGCGAAGGTGTAGAACTTCGGCCTTCAGCGCTACCGAGCCAGACCTTTCGGCGACCCGCGCCAAGTGCGCAGAAACCGCCGTATTCACGAGCGCTGCGAAGATCATCGCCGCCATGCCAATCGTCGGCACGAGTTCAGTCTTGGTAAAGAGTCGCGAATAAGCCTGGACGATGATGAACCCGCTCGCGCCAAGAATCAGCACCATTTGCATCGCGCTAAGCAGGACTTCGGCTTTTCCATGCCCGTAAGGATGGTCGGCGTCGGCGGGCTTCGCGGCGAACTGCACGGCTTTGAGCACGCCAAAGCTGACCGCGACGTCAACTGAGCTTTGAAAAGCTTCGGCGAGCACGCTGATCGACCCCGAGACGAACCCGGCAACCAACTTAACGCAAACAACCACAACCGTCGCGGCAAACGAAAGTCTGGCGGCGTTTTCTGCGCGATTGGTGATAATTGTTTCGGTCACGCTCAATCGTCATTTTGCCACGATTCTGAATTGTGGCTTTGGCAAGAACCATTGCGATTGTGCATTCCGGGCAGAATGGCTTGGTGCAACGGGTAATGATGTAAGCTCGTACTGGAGTTGAGATAATGCAAAACAACGATCAGAACAATAACAACGTGCTTGCCGCGATCGCCTGGGCTGGACAGATTTTCTCGGGCGGCCTGGTGACTCTAGTGATCTATTTCGTCTGTGCTGACCGACCCTTTGTGCGTCACCACGCCGCGATGGCCCTTAGCGGATGGATCGTTTGGGCAGTTTGCTATTTGATCTCGGCAATATTGGCAATTGTTCTTATCGGTTTTGTTACTGGGGCGGCGACCACGGTGTGGTTAACCGTTGTATGCATTGTCGGAATCGTCATGGCGCTTTCGGGCCGAACTTACTCGCCTCCGATTATCGGGCAAGTCTGTCGAAAGATTTTCAAAGTTTGACGCACCATAATGGTGATGTCGACCATGATCGTTGAGCTCAACGTCACCAATATCGCGATTATCGAAAAGAGCCGTTTGCCGCTCGGTGCCGGACTCACCGTTTTGACGGGCGAAACTGGGGCGGGGAAGTCTTTGCTCATGGATTCGATTGGCCTTGCGCTTGGTGGACGCGCCGATTCGGATCTGGTTCGCACTGGTGCCGCGCGCGCCCAGGTCAGCATGACCGCCGATCTCTCGCGCACTCCTGCACTGATTCAAAAGCTGAACGAGATTGGCGTGGAACCCGAAGACGCCATGCTCTACGTGGACCGAGAAGTCAGCGCCGAAGGGCGCTCGACATGCCGCGTTGGCGGCAAATTGGCGCCCGTGAGCACCCTGCGGCAGATTGGAAACCTGCTCGTCGATCTCCATGGCCAGCACGACCACCAATCGCTTTTGAGCCCCGAACGGCACATGGAGTTTTTGGATGCGTGGATTGGTGAGCCAGTCGCCGCATCGGTTGCGAGCGTCGCCGATGCCTTCGAAAAAGCAGAATCATTGCGCCGCAAACTGGCCGCATTGCAGACCGGAATGCGCGACCGCGTGCAACGCATCGACATGCTGCAATTTCAGATCGGCGAGATCGAATCTGCGAATCCATCTGTCGGCGAGCTATCCGCGATCGAAGAAAAACTCAGCCGGATTCAGCACGCCGAAAAGCTGATGACCGCCTGCCAAAGCGCGCTCGAAAATCTGGATGGTGAAGAGAGGGGCGCGTTGGTGGACATCGGCTCTGCCGTGCGGACGCTCGAATCGGTCTCTAAGCTGGATGACGGCTTGCAATCGCCAGTGGAGGGCCTTTCGAGCGTACTGTTTTCGTTGCAAGACGCGGTCGCCGATCTGCGCCGCTACACCGAACTCTTCGATTTTGATCCGGGTGAATTGGAGCAACTGGCAGAGCGGCAGGACGTTCTGAAGCGGCTCATGCGCAAATATGGCGACGACGAGGGGCAAGTGCTGTCTGCCCTAGCGGCTTACCGCACCGAGCTGCAAGACCTGCAGAACGCGGACCAAAACGCAGACGACTTGAGCGCAGAACTGGCTGGAGCCGAAGCGCGGCTGGATGAGGTGGCGGCAAAGTTGACCGCGCTGCGAACCAAAAAGGCAAAGGAATTTGCGCTCGCGGTGCAATCAGAAATTTGCGAGCTAGCGATGCCGAACGCCGAGTTTCGAGTTGCGGTGAATGCCAAGCCCGTGGGGCCAGATGGCGCCGATTTTGTGGAGTATTTCTTTTCTGCCAATCGTGGCGAATCCGCCAAGCCGCTTGCCAAAATTGCTTCGGGAGGCGAACTTTCTCGGGTGATGCTCGCGCTGAAGGTGACGCTTGCGGGCTGCGCGGGCACACCGAC
>CAYRAX010000021.1:5398-22251 GCA_964422285.1 uncultured Chthonomonas sp. | reverse complement strand
GCCTTCAGTTGGCTTGGCTTCGCCGCACGCTGGTGCAGCGCCTTCGGCTGTCTTAGCTTCGCTTGGGGTTTCGGTCTATGATTCTTCTGGCTTGGCCGCGCCTGCAGCACCGCTGGTTGCTGCGGGGGCAGCTCCCTCTTCGGTCTTGTCGGATGGCGCGCAGCCAGTCATCAGGGCTGTGCCCAGAGCAGCAATGAGAAATAATCCCAGAAACTTTTTCATATTCGTTACATTCTCCTAAGGTTTTCGCGGTCACGCAACCGCGCTCTTTCGCGAACGAAAGTTCGCTCCATAATACCAAATCAAATTGGGCCGGGAACAGTTCCCGCCGGGCTTGACTTAGAAAAATTGAATCGAACCTCTGGTGATTCGGACGTTGGTAGGGCACCTAACGACGCTTCGTAGTGCGCTAGAAAACCAAATTACTGTTTGAATAGGTTCAAATTTTGGAGCAAAAGTTGGCCGAATTACTCCGCCGCCAGAACTGCTTGACTCGACAAAATTTCATGGCAACGATCAACGTCGGTATGCATTTGCGTTACAAGATCGTCCACATTATCGAACTTCAGCTCAGGCCGAAGCCGTTCGATGAATGCCAGACGCGCGGGTTGGCCATAAATTTCATCGCCTGGATAGTCGATCAAAAAGGCTTCAATCGTTCTTCCTTCGCCGGCGAACGTGGGCCGAGTACCCACGCTAATCGCGGCATGGAAACGCGATTCGCCGACTTCGCACCAGCCCGCGTAAACGCCGTCAGCGGGGAACATTTGCTGGCACGGACTCACCAAGTTGATCGTCGGAAAGCCGAGCGTGCGCCCCAGTTTTTGACCCGTCACGATGATTCCGGAATACACCCAAGAATGGCCCAAGAGCCGCGCCGCATGCGCCACCTCTCCTGATTGAATGAGGTTGCGCACCATTGTCGAACTGACGCGCCGTCCATCCACCAAATACTCGCCGATCACCCGCGTGGTGATGCGCTGTTCAAGCCAGGCACCGTTGCCTTGGCGGTCGTGGCCGAACGCAAAATCGTGCCCGACAACCACACCGGCTGCACCCAATCCGCCCACAAGATACTGTTGCAAAAATTGCTCCGCAGATTGGTCGGCGAGTTCGCGCGTGAACGGCAAAACCAACGTGAGTGCGATCCCGCATTTTTCGAAAACGCGCAAACACTCATCAAGCGGTGCGATGTGCGGGGGGACCCGGTCTGGTGCAAGGATCGAGGTCGGGTGGCGGTCGAAGGTTACGGCAATAGCGGGTATTCCTTCGCGCTTGGCCCAAGCGGTTGCTTGTTTCAGCAGCTCTTGATGGCCCAAATGCACACCATCGAAGGTGCCGATGCACACGATGGATGCCGTCCACGTTCTTTTCAAAGATTCGATGCCGTATTGGACAATCATCGCCGTCGCCGCCCGATCATACCGAGTTCGCATCAATGGCTACTTGAATAGTAGACAAAATTCGCCATAATCATGGCGTGACGGAGTCCAATCTCCAACTGATTGAGCTTGCGCCAGGTGCGCGGTGCCTGCGGCAGGCGCTGTTGCCCATGGCGGACGATATCGAGCGCGTGGCTTGTTTGGAGGACTCGCGTCTGCCGATCGTTCGCTCTTTTTTTGCCGAAGACTGTGCAATTGATTTTCGTTCCTTGGGAGACCTAGTACACCAGGTTAGTTTGGCGTTGAAGGACGACTCCATTCGGCTGGTGGGGAATTCGATCGCTCGGGCGGCGGTGCAGATGGCGTGCCACGAGTTTGACGAGCAATCCGATTTTGGCCGCTTGAGAGATCGCCAAGGCTTCCACCAAATTCTGCTGCAGGCGATTCGCGATTTGCGCCATACCGGATACGATCAGAGCCACCTCGAGGCGTGTAGTGATCCCAAATTGGCAGCACTTGCCCGGGTTTGGACATTGGTCGAAAGCGAATTTGATGAGCTTCCGGTCACGTTCGCTACGACGTTGATGCAGCGCCAAATCGGACGCGATGACGTGGACCTTGCCACTTTGGGTCACATCGTGTTTGTTCAAGGCAGCACGCGCCATCCGCTCGCAGCAAAGTGGCTGAATTGGGTTGCCTCATGTGGCGCTAGGGTCACCGTCATCGTCGAGGGACTCGGCAAGGAATCGAAGCTGTTTGCCGCAACGCGTGAAATTGAAGCCGACTACGGCGTGCAAGCGCTCAGCCAAGTTGAGCCACATAGTTGGTATCAGTGCATGTTCACTCAAGAGTTGCTGAGATTTCCCGCGCCAAAGGTCGAAATTCATAGCGCCTGCGACAGGTTAACGGAAACCGAGTGGGTCATCCGGCATTGCATGAGGGAGGTCACGGCGGGGACTGAACAAAGCAAAATCGTGATCATTTGCCGTGATATCGAAGATTACGGAATCTTGTTGCAGTTCGCGGCCCAGCGTCACGGGCTTAGCCTGCGTAGCACGGTGAGTCAACCGCTTGGCCGAAACGCGTTTGTTGCGCTGATGATCAACTTGATGAAGGCGCTGGCGGGCAACGATGTGCGCGCCTTGCGCGAGTCGATTCGCAGCACATTTTTTGGGTTTTCCAGCTCCACCATACAGTCACTTTTCGATGCATTGCTACAAAGCTACCGATTGCCGGCGGAGCAATGGTTGATCTTGGAAGAAACGGCGAGCGCAATTGAAGGTGCGACCCCGTTGCTCGACATCTTGGCATGGCGCAAAGCCGTCATCACCCAACCGGCCGGATTGGTGGAGTGGTTGCATCGATTCCAACAGTTGATCTCGACCGAGCCATTTCCTGACCGTTTTAGCGGCGAGCAAAATCCAACCCGCGAGCGCGACTTGCGTGCTTTTCGTGCGCTTGAGAGAGAACTTGCGGCTTCGGCGTCGCTCACCCAATCGCGAAAAGACCAGCACTGGTCGCTTGGCGAGTTCGCGAGGTGGTGCGAGGTAATCGGCAAGAACAGCGAGACAGTGGTGACGGTCGGGGATCGACACGGTGTGCAAGTTGTTGGGTCGCCAGATTCGGCGCGCGATTGCGAGGTCGCCTTTGTCATCGGTGTTCTGGAAGGCAAGTGGCCAAAGCGCCGCTCTGACCACGCACTGCTTTTCGACGAAGACCGGGCGGAGCTGCACAGAATATTTCCTGATCTGCCGCGCATTCCGGATTCACACGACGAAGCACGAGCAGAGCGCGACCAATTCGTCAAGCTGTGCGCAATCGCATCGCGCCGTCTTGTCCTGAGTTATCCGCTGGCGGATGGCGACAAAGTCGGGAAGCCGGCGTTTTATTTGAACGAATTGCGGCGAATTTTTGGCACGCAAATCGAGCAGCCAGCGAAGCTCAGAAAGCACATCATTCCACCAGACGAGGAGTGCGTCAGCTTGGCAGATCGGATGGTGCGCAACGCGCTCAATGGCGAGCGGGCACCGACCCCGCCGGTTGAAATCCATTCAGAAAAATCGCGCGAACTTCTGCGCCCGGATTGGGATCGCGGCATCCGATTGAGGCACCTGGCGACCGCAGCCGAGTGTCCATTCCATGCCGCTTTTCAATACCAATTGCGGGTTGTCGCGCCCGATGATTACAATCGATTGAGCACGCTGCTTTCGATTCCGCGGCGCGCGAGCCTAGCCACGCAGCCGACCCCCGAAACAGCTCGGGCGGCGATGGAGCACGAACTCAACGAAATACTCGCTGAGCAATTTTCCAAGCGCGAATATTGGGCTTGGAAACTGTTGGATTCGGCGGGCCAGCGCCTGATTCGAGACTGGATCAACCGGGAATTTGCTCAGCGTGAAAACTGGCCAATCGACATCTCGAATACGTTTACGAATGTTGAGCTCGGCGACGAAGGAACCAAGGACCGCGCGAAATTGGGAGGAAAGGTGATTCACCTGCGCGATACCGTGGATGCCGTCTCCAAAATCGGGCCGATGAGCGTCGTGACTTCTTACCGCACCTCATCGCCGAGGACGCAAAGCGCGCGCGATTTGCGGTTTCAATCCAAGCGCGATCGTATTCAGATCGGTCTTCTTTCGATGGCGTGTCGGCGCGGCGGCCAAACCATGGGATTTTTGGTGGATTCGATCGGCGGAGAGCGCGAGCTCTTCGTTTGCATTTCGTCGCCGGATGACATTCAGGAGCTCTCGAACCTTAAGATCAAGTTTAAGAGGATGTCGGAGGCGGAGGATTTTGGTCGCGTCGCTTTGGAAGAGGCTGAAATTGCGGTGGATGCGATGGATCGTGGCCTCGTGCGCCCCGTGCCGGGAGACTACTGCGAGCACTGCGCATTTGGCGAGCTCTGCCGGCGCTCGATGGAATTCGGCGAAGCCAGCGACTGGTTTGACGAGGTGGTTGACTAATGAGTCAATTTCCTTCGCCAGAACAAGCGGCGGCAATCCATTCTGAGCACGACCGCTACATGATTCGGGCGTCCGCGGGGTCGGGCAAGACCAGCGTTTTGGTCGCAAAGTACGTTTACCACGTGGCGGAGAAGGGATTATCGCCCGACTCCATCCTCACCATAACCTTCACTCGAAAAGCCGCCACCGAAATGAAGGAGCGCATCGTTCCGATGCTTCAAAGTTTGGGGCTGGAAGACGAAGCACAGGTGGCAGAATCGGGACCGATTCAAACTATTCACAGCTTTTGCGAGCGGATGCTACGGGAAAATTCGGTTGCCGCGGGGCTGGATCCAAATTTTGGCGTTGTCGAGGGCGCGGACTCCACGTTCTTGATGGAGAATGCACTGAGGAGGGTGCTCGAATACCCCGGAGAGGATAACGAGTGCATGTTGCGGCTTGTCCAATACTATTCGGGCAAACAGCACTATTCGAAGAACAAGGACATCATTTCGTTTTTGGCCAAATTGGTTTCGGATGGCCTTTCAGAATTGCGAGGTAGCGGCCTGCGACCAAACGTTTTGGACCCCATTTATCGATTTCCAGATGCCTATCGCCATCATGTCAACCAGCTAATTATCGAATCGCTGCCGGAGGCGGTTCGGGACGCATTGCCGCATTACGAGGGCTCGTTGAGCGAACGCTTGAAGGCAGTGCGCAAGGATCTGAAAAGGCCCATCAAGCAATTTATGAATGGCACCATTAGTCACGAGGCGAGTCACGATCACCTGGATCTGACCTGCGGACTCGGCCAACTTTGCCTCAAGGTTTGGCGAGAAATGGAAGCAGTAATGATGGCCGAAGGCACTTACGACTTTGCGCTAATGGAATCGCAGGCCGTCCAGCTATTGGAGTCGAATCCGTCGGTGAAGGATCGGGTCAACCGGCAATATGGGCTGATTTTGGTAGATGAAGCCCAAGATTTGAACCCGATTCAAAATCGCCTGTTGACCCAATTCAGCAGCGCCAGCCAAATGTTGGTGGGCGATCCCCAGCAGTCGATCTATGGGTTCCGGCTCGCCGAAGTGAAGTTGTTTGAAGAGCGTTGCAAGGTGCTTCCTTGTCTAGCGCTGCGCGCGAACCACCGATCATCGCCGCAAATTCTGCGATTCGTTGACGATTTGTTCAGCAAGGTCTGGGACCACTACCAGCCCATGTCGAATGACTACGCCGGGCTATCTGCGTTCGATAGCCCGCCACCCGCGGATTACACGGGCATCGAGGTTTGGAGCAGTTCGAAAAAGGCGATTGCTCCCGACTGGTGTGCCCAGCAGGTTTCCAACTTGATTGCCGGCGGTGTCGCGCCGGGTGACATTGCCATCCTCGTCCTTTCGGCGCGGATCGGCGTGAAAATCATGGCTGAGTTGGACAAGTTGGGCCACCTCGCCCAGGTGGAGGGCGGGTCCGAGTCGTTTTACACGCACCTGGTGCTTCGCGACGTGGCAAATGCGCTCTTGTTGTGCGCCGATTCGACGAACAAGTTCGCCCTGTTGGCGGTCATGGGCAGTCCATTTGTTCGGCTCTCAACCGATGGAATCGTCGAGTTGGCAGCGATGGATTTTGCAGATTTCGACATCACTGCTCACGTGCCATTGCTCGAATCAGATCGCGCGATTTGGAACGAGTTCTTAGAGTGGTATGAAGAGGTTCGAGTTGCCGCCGATCGCCGCGCCGCGTGGGAAGTCATTGGCAGCCTGTATAACCGAACCAAATATCTGGCGGTGCTCGCCGAAGGAAGGAACGCAAAGCAAGACCTCGCCAATGCGCGAAAAGTCTTTGAACTTGCCGCGAAATCACCAGATATGGGCCCGGTGGCGTTTGCTGAGCGCGTGCGCAATGTCCGACGCATCGATCACCGCGAGGGCGAACCGCCGCCCATTGACGCCGATGAAAATATCATCAAAATCATGACGGTGCACAAGGCCAAGGGACTTGAATTTCCGGTTGTAGTCGTGCCAGAACTGGAGCGCTCAAAGCGCCACACGCGAAACGTTCGTGTCGATAAATCCGCGGGCGTGATCGATATTTGTCCCGAGAAGACGCTGCCATTACACACTTCATGGCTTCAGTTGCGCGACAATCAGCGGTCTGATGAAGAGTCGATTCGAGTCGGGTATGTCGCGATGACCCGCGCCAAACAACGGCTTTGCATCGGTGTTCGAACGACCGCGGTCGCGCCAACGCTTAGCCACTCTGTGCTGCAAATGTTCGATTTTGATGGTGAGCTTCCCCGTGGCCTTGTGATTCGAAAAGATGAACCGGTTGAGGGCACACTTGATGACCCGACGGTAAACTAGCGCGCATGATCGTTCGCGCGGCTTGTGCCCAGTTTGCACCTCGCAAAGCCGAAGTGCAAGAAAACTTGGCCCGCATCGCCGAGATCACAGCGCAATGCGCGAGCGAATTGGTTGACCTTGTCGTTTTTCCCGAAACCGCGACATCCGGCTACTTTTTGGAAGGCGGCGTCATCGAGGGGGCGCTTACCGCCGATCAACTGCGCATCGAAATCGAAACGAAAATAGTCAAAGTTTCGCGCGCCATCGACATCGTCATCGGGTTTTATGAGCTTGCAGACGGGAATCTATTCAATTCTTGTGCGTATTTCGAGTGGGACGGCAAGTCCCTGCAGACGCGGCACGTTTACCGAAAATTCTTTTTGCCGACCTACGGCGTTTTTGATGAAGAGCGATTTGTCAGTCGTGGACACGAGTTGGGAGTTTTCGAGACCCGCTTTGGACGCGTTGCTCTGCTGATTTGCGAAGACGTTTGGCATTCAGTTTTGCCGACCCTATGCGCAGTCGCTGGTGCCACGCTATTCATCGTTCCCGGGGCGTCTCCGGGCCGCGGATTTCAATCTGAAAAACCAGGCAATGTGCTGCAATACGAGCGGCTATTGACCGCGATCAGCGAGGAGCACAACGTTTTTTGCATCAACAGCATGCTATGTGGCTTTGAGGGCGGCAAGGGCTTTGCCGGCGCGAGCATGTTCGTGAACCCAATGGGCGAGATCATTGCGCAAGGACCGATTCAGGAAGAGCATTTGCTGATCAACGACCTAGACCTGAGCACAATTTCCGTAGCTCGCGCGCAATCGCCGTTGCTGTCGGATTTGCGCGACGTTTGGGGTGATGTCGTGCAGCTTTCGCAAGAGTTGCTCTGAAGGTGCAATGATGCGACGGTCAGGGATTTTCAGGAATTTTGCAACAGTTTTGGCGATTGCTGCGGTGTGCGCGGCCGCCGTCATGTTGCTTTGGCAGCGCGCTCACCCGCTTGGATCGTTGGAAATTTCAGCTCGCGCCGAGCGCGTTCGCTCCACGCCCGGAACCGAATCAAATGTGGTCTCGCTCATCACCATCGGCGATGCTTCGCGGGCGCTGCTCGAACCAATTGGCACCAAGAAATTTATCTCGCGCAGCGCTCATATTTTCGTTCTCAAGCTGCTGCGACTTGCGGGCGCAAAGGTCATTGTTTTCGACTTGGCGTTTCGTGCGTCAACTCGCGAAGATGCTGAATTAAAGCAAATGTTGGCCGAAGAGTGGCCCATTCCCACGATTTTGCCGGGGTTGGAAGTGCCAGGCAGCGATACGGTTGGCCTGCCCGCGATTTGGCCAGAAGGATTATCGCGAACCCTTTGGCTTGCGTCCACTCGTAGCTTGAATCCCGACGGCAAGCTGATGAAATTTCAGGCTGCTCGTCCGGTCGCGTTGGCCTCACGCTGGTTACCGTTCCTGAGCGTGGCAGCAGCGGCTGCGTACCATGATCCCATTAACCAAGACGTTCGAGTCAGTGGCAACCGAGCTTCTATCGGAAAGTGGAGTATCAAAACGCTGGACAACCTGGACGTTTTGCCAAGCAACGAAGCCTTTGCAACCAAAATCCCAACGATTGAGTTGGCGAGCTTGTTTGGTATGCATTTGGAAGATGCCAAAGCAAGATTTGGCGGTCGCGTGGTGATCATCGGCGAGAGTTCGCTTGCCGAAACGCATACGTCGCTCACTGGCCCGACGCTCGGAAGCGAATTCGTGGCGCGAATGACGCACGCCCTGTTGCAACCCAAGCGTTTGATCCTGTCCGAGCCGACCGATCCAACCCTGTACGCCTTACTTTTGTTGCTGGCTGTGTTGGGCGGCGCCGTTTATTGCCTTGGCGTGCGAGAGTCGGTTGTGTCGTTCGGCGCTGGATTTGCGTTGGCGGCATTGGTGCCTGCGTGGGCCGGAAGCACGAATTTCGTGGCGATCCCCGATATGCTTCCCATCGCGGCGGTAATCACAAGTGCTTCGGTCGGGCTGTTGGCGCGGGTTGTTCGCCAATCCAAATTCCTGCCGTGGTTTGCCAATCGCGCCCCCGACGAGCGAATTCACCGTATGGGCACCTACCTGTTTGTCGACATTCAGGGGTCGTCGCAACTCGCACACGAATGGGGCGCCGACCGCACGAGCGAAGTATTTGCGAGCATCTTGAAGCAAATTGCTGGCGTTGTCGAGGCGAACGGTGGCGTCGTTGAGCGGCTGTTGGGAGATGGATTGCTCGCAGGATTCTTTGGGGCCGATGAATCGCGTACAGCGGCGGCAATCGCGAGCATTCGAGCCCTCCGCGAACTGAACCTACAGCAAGACGGACGCAGAATAGGGTTGACGATGGGAGCCGAAGATGGTCCTACTTCCGGCCAAGTCGTTCGAACCAGCACCCTCATCGATTGGAGCAATTTTGGCGAAACGATTCACGTGGCGGCGCGCCTGCAATCGGCCTGCTCTGCGATGGATCGATCGGCGTTAATCGGGCCGCGGTTGGCCGAGATTTGTCAAAGTTCCGAGCCGTGCGAATTTGTAGCGGAAACCGAACTAAAAGGTTTGGGGTTGGTTAAGGTTTTTACAGTTTTGTAACAGATGCTGGTAAATTGGGGCGATGCTGAGTATGGTATGTGCGGCGTTGGTTCTCTCGTCCCCTCCACGAATGGTTCATCACCGAACATGGAAGATCACCGACAACAACTGGAGTCCACCGTTTACGCTGTGGGTCGGTCCCGATAGCACCCAAATCGTGCACGTCGATTACGTGGATGGCGGCTACGACCATAGCGTCGATGTCACCATGCACGGACTGGCAAGCGGGCCGTGGAGCGCATACTTTCGAGCAGGTAAATCAAACGAAAATCCCACGAAGTACGTGGTGAGCGTGAGCGGAGCCGACCGGACAACCACCTGCCCTTTCAAACTGGAAGTAAATGAAACGAGCACGTCGCATGCGGGACCCGCAGCAAGCTGGACTTACCGCAGTTTGGTCAGCGTCTACGAAGAAGAAGTTTTCTTAGTGGGTGAAGGCACTCACTATTTTCTCGAAGGATTTTTTGAGGGTGGGTATACGAAGCACAAAGTCACGGTGATCGAGGAATCCACCGCGTCGAGGGTACGCATGGGCAACCCGGTGCAGTATGCAACGCCGATTGTCCCCAGAAAGTGGCGAAAGGGCTTTTTTGCCACGGCGGAGTAAACTGTCGCTCTCCCCTGGATGAAAAATCCCGAAAAGAAAAATTCCAAACGCGATAGATCGACCGTACGCAGAATCGTGGCTCTATTTGCGCCCCATCGGTCCGCGCTGACACTCATGTTGTTGGCAGTGGCGGTTGGTGTTGGATTGGGTCTGGTTCCCCCGTTTTTCATTCAGCGCATCATCGACGATGGACTGCAACACCGCGATCTGTCGGTCACCGCGTTCTACAGTGTGTTGACAATTTTGGTGACGCTCATGGCGGCCAGCGTGACGCTGCTGTATGGCTTCATGAGCGTCCGAATTGGGCAAAAGATCATGTGCCAAATGCGTCGCGACCTTTTTGTCCATTTGCAGGGCATGTCGTTGCGATTCTTCACTGGCGCGCGAACGGGCGATATTCAGACGCGCTTGATTTCCGACATCGGAGGAATTCAAAACGTCGTTTGCAACACGTTCGTCGACGCCATCAGCAACGTGGGGATCGTGATATCCGCGCTGGTTGCAATGTTCATCATGGATTGGCGACTGACGTTGCTCGCGGTGAGCTTAATCCCGTTGTTTGCGGTCGTCGGCAACTGGTTGGGGGAATTTGCTCGCAAGGTTCGCAAGGGCACCCAGGAACAAACTTCTGAGCTGAATTCGCTCATGCAAGAAAATCTGTCGGTTTCGGGCGCGTTGCTCGGCAAGACGATCGGCCAGGCACGCGTGGTTGCCGATCGCTTTGAGATCGAAAACCAAAAGCTGGCGGAATGGCAGATTAAGGCCTCCGTGTTGCAGTACGTGTTTTTCGGCATGATCCGCATGATTACGCAACTCGCGCCCGCGCTCATTTATTGGTTGGCGGGCTGGCTGATCTTTCGCGGCGATCGATCGATCACGGTGGGTTTGTTGGTCGCGTTTTCGGCATTGCAAACGCGCATGTTCTTCCCGCTCACCGGCATCATGGGATTGCAGGTCGAGATCATGGGCTCGCTGGCCTTGTTCGACAGAATTTTTGAGTACATGGACATGCCGCACGATGTGACGGACGCACCCGATGCTCTGCCCCTTCCAGTCGGCGCGCAAGCGGGAACGGTTAAGCTGGAAGATGTCGGTTTCAAATATGATCGCGACGCCGACGATTGGACGCTTCGCGGCATAAACTTGGAAGCAAAATCGGGTGAATTGGTGGCGCTTGTCGGGCCGAGTGGAGCAGGCAAAACGACAATCACTTATTTGATCGCGCGGCTTTATGATGCCGATGCGGGCCGGGTGATGATCGGTGGTACGGACGTGACGAAGATTCGGCTTGCGGATTTGCACCGCAACGTAGGAATGGTCACCCAAGAGACGTACCTCATCCACACGACGATACGCGAAAATTTGCGCCTGGCGAAGCCCGAAGCCACTGATGAGGAACTTGTGGCGGCTTGTCGTGCGGCGGCGATTCACGACCATATCGATTCGTTGCCGGAAGGCTATGACACAGTGGTTGGCGAGCGCGGATACAAACTTTCTGGTGGCGAAAAACAGCGCATCGCCATCGCGCGTGCGGTCCTGAAAAATCCACCTATTTTGATTTTGGATGAAGCGACTTCGGCGCTTGATACAGAAACCGAGCGGCAAATTCAGACATCGCTTGCCGGACTGATGCAGGGCCGCACTACTTTTGCGATTGCCCACCGACTCTCCACCATCGTCAAAGCAGACCAGATTTTGGTCGTCCGCGATGGTGAAATTGTCGAGCGCGGACGACACAACGAGTTGATGGAAACGGGCGAAATTTATGCGAGCTTAGTCCAGCAGCAATTCGCGGTCACGACATGAACGCAGATGCCAAGAAGCTAATTGAGCTAGACCCTTGGTTGGCGCCGTATGAGAATCAACTTTGGGACCGGATTGCCCACACGAACTGGATGCGGTCGCAGTTTGAAAGCTCCGGCGGACTCGGCGGATTGGTGAGCCATGGCCACCGCTATTTTGGATTCAATGCGGATGGAAGCGAAATGGTTTATCGCGAGTGGGCACCAAACGCAACTTGGGCAAGCCTGATCGGCGATTTTAACGGCTGGGACCGCGGCGCATGCCCGATGACTCGCGACGAAAACGGCATCTGGGAAGTGCGACTTCCGAAGGCCGCATTGCCCCATGGTTCGCTTGTCAAAGTGCACTTGGCGACGGCTAGCGGCGAAAGCTTTGACCGTGTACCTGCATACATCACGCGTGCGATCCAGCAACCGGAGACAGGGCAATATGTGGGGCAAATTTGGCGGCCAACCGAGGAATTTTCCTGGCAACAATCATCGCCGGACGTGGGTTCGCTCCGGATCTATGAAGCGCACGTGGGCATGGCGCAGGAGCACGGTGGCGTCGGCACTTATGATGAATTTCGCCTGCATACGCTGCCAAGAATCGCCGCACTTGGATACAACACAGTGCAACTGATGGCGATCCAAGAACACCCCTACTATGGGTCGTTTGGCTATCACGTTTCGAGCTTTTATGCCCCGTCATCGAGGTTTGGCACGCCGGACGAACTCAAGGCACTAGTCGATGCGGCGCACGGCTTGGGCCTGCTAGTGATCATGGATCTGGTTCATTCCCATAGCGTCAAGAACATTGGCGAAGGGCTGAACCAGTTCGATGGATCTGATTTTCAGTATTTTCACGCGGGCGGTCGCGGCGAGCATCCGGCCTGGGATTCGAAGCTGTTTGACTATTCCAAGTTCGAGGTCCAGCGATTTTTGTTGAGCAACGTGCGCTACTGGCTGGAGGAATTTCGATTCGACGGATTCCGATTTGATGGCGTGACTAGCATGCTCTACCATTCCCACGGGCTAGGTCACGCGTTCGGCAACTACGACGACTATTTTGGTGGTGATTTTGACAAGGACGCGGCGGGATATTTGGCGTTGGCGAACGAGGTCGCGCACCTGACAAACCCTCGTGCGCTGACCATCGCAGAGGACGTGAGCGGCCTGCCGGGGCTTGCGCGACCAGTTGATGAGGGCGGCATTGGATTTGATTACCGCTTATCTATGGGCGTGCCCGATCTTTGGATTAAAACTCTCAAGGAGCAGCAGGACGAGCATTGGAATTTGGCGCACCTTTATTCCGCGCTGAGCGATCGCCGACCGGGAGAAAAGCAAGTGGGTTATTGCGAATCGCACGATCAAGCCATCGTTGGCGACAAGACCATCGCGTTCTGGCTCATGGACGCGAGCATGTACTCGGGCATGAGCGTTTTCACTCAGGATTTGGTCATCGACCGCGGCATCGCGCTCCACAAATTGATCCGGCTGATCACATTTTCGCTCGCGGGCGGCGCGTACTTGAACTTCATGGGGAACGAATTCGGGCACCCGGAGTGGATCGATTTTCCAAGGGAAGGAAACAACTTCAGCGGGCATTACGCGCGGCGGCAATGGTCGCTTGTCGACGCGGAGCACCTGCGATACGGCGGCTTGGCGAGGTTCGACCAGGCGATGCAGCGACTGGATGCCGATTTCAGGATTTTGGGTGACGACCTCGTGCAACAACTCGCCGTTCACGAAGACACCCGGCAGCTGATTTTTCGCCGAGGACCACTCGTGTTTGCGTTTAATTTCCACGCGACCGAGTCGTTTACCGATTTGAGGATTCCGGTGCCAGACGCGACCGACTACCGGTTGGTTTTGGACAGCGACGCGGCGGAATATGGCGGGCACGGACGCATCGCTAGTGAGTGCCGCTATTCTTGGCTCGCGGAGCCGATGTACGGTTGCGCGCAGAGCACAACGGTCTATTTGCCCAGTCGGTCAGCGATCGTTCTTGCGCCAATCGACAATGTGAATTCTTAAGACTTGCTCAAGTGTTCAGGATGTCGTGGGGGTTTGGGTTGCGGATTCCTGCGGCTCGGGGCGCGGCGCTCGCCGAACCAAAAACACTGCCATTCCGAGGCTGGCGATGATGAACGCTACGACCTGAGCTTCGGTGATCGGTAGCCCGTTGATGCGTGTTGAACTTGCAAAGCCATGGGCGACATCATAAACCGATCCCGCGCGCCAGAATTCGTAGATGAATCGGCAGATGCCCATGCTCACGAGCGTTAGGCCAAAAATCTGGCCCGGATGTCGCGGCCGTGCGCGTTCCCAGAAAACCAACATGGCCGCTGCGACGAGGCACATTGCCGCCTCATAGAGTTGGGCCGGATGATGCAAACTCGGCAGACCGTCAAAATGGACGCCAAGCGGCGGACCACACTGCACTCCATAGCAACAGCCATTCAGCAAGCAGCCCACGCGGCCAATGGCGTTGGCGACCAGGAACGGCGGGCCATACACGTCGAGCATCGTGACCAAGGGGATGCGCTGGATTCGGCACCAAATAGCGAGCGCAAAGAACCCGAACAAGAATCCTCCGAAGCTGGTGAGACCCTCGAATCGAAGGCTCCAGAGGTGCTCGGGATGCTTGGCGAAGTAGCTCCATTCTTGCGCCACATACATGATTCGCGCGCCAAGCACGCCAGCAAGCACCATCCAGACAGCGGCATCCAGGATTTTTTGCGGGTCGATTCCGCGTCCGCGCGCCCGCCTCGCCGAAAGAATGACGCCAACAATGAGCGACAGCATCATCATGACGCTGAACGACTTGATTTCGATGGGGCCAGCCTTAAAGAGTGTTGGCAGCATTAGTTTTGCAAGGATATTCTATTTGCGAACTGCGCGATACAACGAAATAATGCGCTCGCCTGGGTCTTTTGACGATATTTGAACGTCATTCTGACGGTTTCAGGCTCAGTTCTGGTATCATTCGCACGATTGATTGCAATCGTTTACTTAAGACCATGATGACCGACGAAATAACACCGTCTACAACAGATTCCACGGCAGCCGTGCAAGAGGCTCCGCCTGTTGTTGACGAGCCGACAAGTGCCGCTTCGGAGCCCGCTCCTGAGGCAACGACTTCTACCCCTGCAGAGGCCGCTCAACCAGCGCCTGCTGCCGCCCCCGCCGCTGCAAAAGGCAAACCCGACGTCTCCGATGAAGACCTTTTTGCTGCTGCGCTTGCTGAGCTAGAATCGCCCGAGGCTTCGAGCCGCGACAATACATCTCACCGCAAGCTCTCGAAAGGGGACCGGGTTGAAGCGACCGTCATCCAGGTCGAAAATGACCGAGTATTTGTTGATCTCGGCACAAAATCCGAGGGCGTTGTTCCACTCGGCGAACTCTCCACTGAATTTTTGGAATCGGCTGTCGGCGTCGTTAACGTCGGTGACCGAATTCAAGTCATCGTCATCAAGCCAGAAGGCTCGGGCGGCGAAGGCAACCCGATCGTTTCCAAAAAGCGTGCGGACTTCGAGGAAGTTTGGACGCACATTTTGGAATTGCACCAGCAGGGCCAAAACGTCACGGCGAACGTTATCAACCGCGTCAAAGGTGGACTTGAGGTTGACCTCGGCGTTCGCGGATTCGTCCCGGCAACCCACGTCGGCAACGGCAAAATTCGCAATATCGAGCGATTTGTCGGTCAACCGATGGAACTGAAGATTATCGAAGTCGACCGAGACCGAAAGAAGGTCGTGCTTTCCAACCGGTTGGCCGAAGAAGAGAAGCGAGCCGCAGTAAAGGGCAAACTTTTCGAAACCGCCAAGCCCGGTGACATTTTGGAAGGTACCGTTCGACGGCTCACCGAATATGGAGCGTTCATCGATCTCGGCGGCATCGACGGTTTGCTCCACATCAGCGAAATGAGCTGGATGCGGATCAACCATCCCAAGGAAGTTCTCAAGGAAGGCCAAGAACTGAAGGTGATGGTGTTGCGACTCGATGAAGGTACGGGCAAAATCAGCCTTGGACTTCGCCAGGTCTTGCCCGATCCATGGAGTTTGATCAAGGAAAGCTACCGCATCGGTCAGCGCATCCCGGTTACGATCGGTCGCCTGGTGCAGAGTGGTGCTTTTGTCAAGTTGCCAGAGGGTGCCGAAGCCTTCTTGCCGATCAGCGAAATGTCGAATCGGCGCATCGGCAAACCCAGCGACGTATTGTCCGAAGGTCAAGAAGTCGAAGTCGTGGTCATCGATCTGCGACCCGACGAGCGCCGAATGGTCCTTTCCATGCGCAGCGCAGGCACGGCGATTGACACTGGATTGCCCGAAGGCGACGCCGGATCGCACGAATACGATAGCTCTGGCGGCGGCGGAGGAGGCGGCTTTGATGACGACGACCGATTCAGCCGAAAGGGCGGCAAGCGCTCCGGCGGCAAGAAGGGTCGTGGCGGACGTGGTCGCGATCACGACGACGATATGGATATGCCAATCGTCGGCCGCGTTCCGACTGGCGGCGCAACAATCGGCGAGCGCCTCGGCATGCTCAAGGGCTTCTTGAAGCACACCGACGACATGGACGAGGAATCCGATAACCACGACGCAGGTGGCGAAGACGAATAATCGTCAACCTGTCGAAACTGCAATTTGGGGGCGAGTCGCGCGGCGATTGGCCCCCAAATATGTTTTTGGGGTCACCAGATGATCGCTCTGACTGGCGGAGCCGCATCGGGCAAATCGTTTGTGCTCGCGATTCTCAGCGAATTGGGATACAAAACGATCAGCGCGGACGAGATCGTGGCGAAGTTGTGGCAAAATCCCGCGATTCGGGCGGACGTTAGCAAGCGGCTTGGGTTGCCAGAACCTTTCGATAATGCCGACGTTCGCGAAAAAATTTTTGATAATGCCCAAGCGCGGCGAGAACTCAACAAAATTTTCCACGGGCCGGTCATGAGAACAATTTTGGATTCAGGCGCGGATTTTGCCGAAGTGCCCCTTTTGGTGGAAACTTGCTCGCACAATTTGTTTTCTGAGGCGTGGCTCGTGACTTGTGGCGAAAGCGAGCAGCGAGCGAGATTGCTTGAGCGGGGCCTCAATCAAGATCAAATTGAAAAAATATTGTCGCTGCAATTGTCCGATCGCGTCAAGAGTCAATTTTGTTCGCAAATCATTCGAACTAACGATAGCCGGGACCGC
>CAYRAX010000021.1:0-5388 GCA_964422285.1 uncultured Chthonomonas sp. | reverse complement strand
GTCATTGGCATCGTCAAGCAACGCTTGCAAGCAATCTCACGGGTGCACCCGCAATGATGCCAGCCAGAGTGCTATACTCGGCCTCAGTCAGTCGCATTTTTGTTTGGGATAACGACGGGACCTCGTGAAACGTTAAAACTTCATCGGTCTGAGTCGTTGCATGACGAGCCCGTTTTGGGCTAAGCTTGCGCGTGCTGCTAAAGAAACGAGGAAATCGCATTCTGAGAGCGATATTTCAAGGACGGTAGCGCGGTTGTCAGACACGATGTGCAAACAGGAGGACTCGTCAGAGTGAGGCGGTTCATCAGAACTCGAACATGTAGAGCAGTTAGCTTTGTAACGATCATTGCGTTGTTACTTCCCATTTTTACGTTGGCGACGTTGAAGAAGGCTTCAGCGCAGCTTGAGCAGAAAGACTCTTGGGCTGTGGTTGAATTTGCTGATTTCAGCAATAAAGCAGTGAAAGGCCTGGGCCGGACCGCAATGGAAGCGGTTCGAGCCGAGCTTTCGAAGCTGAATCGATACGAAATGGCGTTGACCGAAACGGTCGACCGAAAAATCGGCGAACTTGGATATCAAAATCCGGTGAGCCGCAAGGACGAATTGGTTCGATTGGGCCAAAACATCCCCGTTTCGACCATCGTTTCCGGCGAAGTCACCGACTACGTCATTTCTAAGAGCGGTTCGCAAAAGCGCGCCCAGGTGAAGATGAAGGTCGTGGTGCGCGATGTTGCATCAGGGCTCGAAGTCAATGGTGCTGCGCTGGTCGCGGCCTCGGCTTGGCGCACTGGCGATGTTGCCGACGAAACGCTCGTTAGCGACGCGATCGCTGGTGGTGCATTCCAGTCGGTTGGCCAAATCAACGCAAATTCGTTGCCAAAAGCCACCGTTTTGAATACGACAGACCGCAATGCGTTGATCAATCAAGGCGCTCGCACCGGCTTTAAGGATGGTCAAGAGGTCATTATCACCCGTGGACGCGAGCAAGTGGCCTCGGGCAAGATTTTTGGCACTGAACCGGATTCGACTTTTGTCCGCGTGACGCGGCAAAACAAGGGTGTTCAACCCGGCGACCGCGTCCAAGTCATCTTTGCTGTGCCTGACCTCAAGGGCGGCTGGCCCAAAGAGGGCGACTCTGGCGTGGCTCAACCGAAGCGCTCTGGCGGCAACGCGACCAACCTGGTAGCGATCCTGCTCGTGCTCGGTATTTTAGTGTTCCTGCTCGGTCAAGGCCGAGGCGGAAGCTCGCAGCCCATCGAGTCGCTGACTGCTACTCCGATCGCTTCGACAAACGCAAACGAAAACAAGTTGGCCATTCAGCTGAATTGGCGCACGGATAATTTTGTCGGCGCACCATATCGACATCAATGGCAAATTTGGCGCAATGACGTCTCCGCTGCACCAATAATTGTCGTGGACGGCACTCAGACTTCGATTATTGACGACGGCTCCAGCGCGGGCGGTTCCACTACTTGGGTGAACCCGGCCGCTGATGCTTCGACCAACCCCTGCAAGACTTTGAGCGGCGGCGGTACCACCGCACCAGCTACCTTGCAATCTGGTGTCCCCTACCGATATTCGATTGAACTGGTGTACAAGTTCTCCGGCCTGGATGACCCGAACGCAGGCGGTACGACTGGCGGCACTACCGGTGGCACGACTGGCGGTACAACCGGCGGAACGACCGGTGGCACCACCGGCGGCACAACAGGTGGCACGACAGGCGGAACGACCGGCGGTACCACGGGCGGAACGACTGGCGGTTCGACCGGCAGCACATCCGGCAGTACCGGCGACTGCTACGGCATTACGCCGCGAGCCACGATGTCTGGCACGGTTACTCCGTTCACGCCTCCGACGCTCAGCGCACCGGACGAAAACGTCACGTTGTCGGTTCCCACCGTGTTCCGGTGGTCATCGGCGCGCGGCGTCGGTAGCCTGATCCCGATCGAATACATTCTGGAGTTCTCGTCCAGCCCGCTCTTCCCGGCAGGCTCGACGGTTGAAGTGACTCGGTTCATCGACACGACTCAAACCGGCCTTCTGGGCACGCCAAGCGCGGTATCTGCGGTTACAACCGCTCTGCCGGGTGTGACCGACGTCTATTGGCGGGTTGGCGTTCGAAATGCAACCGAGAATGGTGGATTCACTTACAGCGGCGTGAGAAAATTCAAAAAGCCGACGAATCCCCCCAATCCTTAAGACGTCAGACTGACAAGAGAACTCAGAAACCCATGGCCCCTCGCTTCGCCAAACGAGTCGAGGGGCCGAAAATCCAAGGCAGATACAGATGAAGAATACGAATAGGGTGTTGATAGCTTTCGCGGGCACAGTCGCATTGGTGGCCAATTGTTCGGCCCAAAGGATCGGGTGGAGTAACTGTATTGACCCGCAAAATACAGCTCCCTACAGTGTCCCATTCGGCGCGATCGGCGTCGGTAACGCTTTCATTAATGTGGACATGGGCATTGGCGGAACCGTCACATACGGCGGTCAGAATGGCCCTTGCTATGCTCCAAACTCGCGGACCATGGAGAACAGGGGCCGATTCGCACTGTATAACGGTGCAGTCGGTTCGGTTCAAACCGATTTTGACAATAACCTATTTTTGACTCAGGGCGCGCCTTTCGATCCAGTTGGCGATTATTGCTACGCTCGAATCATTAGCTACCCATCGACCGCGACCGACGATGCTTCGAAATCCTATCCCTTCATCGATGACAAGATCCAAGGCTACTTCGTCGGCGCGTCAAAAACATATTTTCAGGTTGTCGGCGGCGATGAAACTGCGCGAGTTAAGCTGACGGTTCGCATCCTTGGTGATGCCGCTCGCTGGGAGTGGGAACTTACGAACCCCTCCACTACAGAATCCAAGTTCATGAGCGTTCGCTTTGGCGAGTGCATGGGCATGCTTTCTAACGTGCCTGATTCACAAGGTCGCACGCAGGCGAATGCCGGTCCAACGCCCATTGGATACATTCCCAAGCCGGCTGGCGTCGTGCAGCCTGACGGAACCATTTGGGGTGGCTACACGGTTACCAATACCACCAAGCCTCTTCGAGTGGAGCGCAACTTCTTGGCGACGCGATCTTCATTCCCGGACTATGTCAAGTTCATGTTCGGTCAGCTGGAAGCCTACGGACTGCGCGTAGACACGGTGCCAACAGTCGAAACGCCTGATGCCACCCGGTCTGCCCAAATCGTAATCGGCAACCATGGTCAGTTCCAATCGCCCGGTTTGCTGGTCGGCAACGTGATGCGTGGTCGCGTATTCGGCGACTTTGGCAACGGCGACCCGATTTTGAACCCGGCAGCTGCCCCTGCGATCGAAACTTCGGATACATTCCTGTCCGATACCTCGTTCGTCAACACGTACCAGCCGTCGTTGGTTTCGCCCGGCGGCGTGCGAAAGGTTGTTTACTATTTGCGCAGCCCGTGGTCGGTCGGCGACTACCGCGACCCATACACGAGCCTTGTCGATGCACCGCGCATTATCTCGGCGACGGACGATCCAACCGCGACCAATGGCCTCGATCCCAACCCATTGCGCATCGTTACCTATATTGATAACCAATATGCGACGGTTGATCGCGAGGTACCGCTGACGAATGTACGCGTTTCGCTTCTGCTGCCCGAAGGCGGCGGCCTAAAGCTCATTGATGGCGAATCGACGCTGAAAACTCTCGATCGAATTCAACCTCGAAGCATTGGCCAAGTCGAATGGCAGGTAGAAGCCGACGGCAAGGCGTTTGGAAAGTTGCCTTACACGGTCAGGATCCAACCAACTGTCGGACCTACGCGCGAGCTCAAGGGCACGATCTTGGTCGCGGCGACCCCGACGGTGCGCCTCGCAGAAGGTCCAAACTTGATCTCGTTCCCTTGGACTTTCACCGATACGTCATTGGATAGCATTTTTGGCCTGAAAGCTGGCGTGGACTACTTGGCCTACAAGTGGCAAGGCGACACTGGCGAATATATCCCTGTGAGTTCTTCGACTCGTGGCGGATCGCTCTGGATCGTTCCACTCAGCGACTTGGGTTACTTGAAGCTGAAGGGCGCAACGGCCCCGACGGATGCCAATATCGGCGGCGCGGTTACGGTTCTCCGACCAGGCTGGAACATGATCGGCAACCCGTATCAATTCCCCGTCGTTTTGGGAACGTTGACGGCAGTAGCCGAAGATGCTCCGGCAGACGCTTTGACGTGGCAAGAACTCGTGGATTCGAGCTTGGTTAATTCCAGCCTTGCTTATTGGGTGCGCAACCCAGAGGATCCAACGAGCGGCACCTATGCCTTCACCGAAGGATCATCCGATCGATTGCTCCCGAGCACCGGATATTGGGTTTTCGTCAACTCGTATAACCCGATCAAGTTGATCTGGCCCGCGATCTTTGACGAGACTTTGCCGGGTGCGACCCGAAGCAGCAAGTCCTCGACTTCGGCTTGGACGCAATCGGATAAGCAATGGCGACTGCAACTATCGGCCCGCTCGCAAGACGGCATTGATAGCAGCAACTACGTCGGCGTTGCGGCAAACTCGCAAGCGGCTACTCGCCTGCGGCTTCAGGAGCCACCGGCATCGCCAAACTCCAAGCTGCAAATGAGCATTGTGGATTCCACGGTGGGTCAGAACACGCGATTGGCCCAATCCTTGGCGGATTCGCTTACGCGAAAGCAATGGACGGTTGCCGTGACCAACAAGTCGGCTGGCGAAGTGACGGTCACGTGGCCAAACATGGCGACGGTGCCGCGCAACGTTCGATTCCAGCTTGTAGACAAGGCGTCCAACACAACGCGCGATCTGCGATTCGCTTCTAGCTATACATATCGACAAGATGCGCCGGGAACCCGCGAGTTCACGATTCAGATGGAGCCGGGCGTGCCGGGCCGAGCGGTGATCGTCGATGCGGTGGTTACGCGACCAACCCGCGATGCACGCGCCCCGTTCACGATCAGCTACTCGCTGTCCGCACAAGCGACGACCACCATTCGAATCCTGGGTTCGGCTGGCAAGGAAGTCTACACGGTCACCCGAGGTCGCGCTGATCGAGTCGGTGAGAACTCGGCGACTTGGACGATGCGCGATAACGCGAACCGAGCAGTAGCACCCGGAACTTATCAAGTGGAAATCTTGGCCGAAACGGCAAGCGGCGAGCGTGTCCGCAAGATCGTGCCGGTCAACGTTGTCCGGTAAGAAAAATCAATGAATCCACGCGGCAACTCTCTGAAATGGGGGTTGCCGCGTGTGGTTTTGTGCCGTGCGCTCCTTAGCCTTCTTCTTGCGCTCAGTGCGCTCGCTGCATTTGCCGTTGCAAGCGATGGCGTAATCATCGTCCCAACTTATCCCTCTCGTGCGGGTGCGGATGGCAAGTCGAACATCACGGTGAA